>NZ_JAXOJX010000122.1:0-13067 GCF_034427735.1 Azohydromonas lata | reverse complement strand
CGACTTCTCCACCAGCAGCGCCAGGCCGTTGATGCCCATGCGGAAGTCCACGGCTGGGCGGTGCAGGTAAACCTTCAGTCCTTCGTTGAAGCGGAACACCGCACCCTCCCCAAGGCCTCGATCACGCTGCACGCCTGGCTCAGGTCACAGCCGCGCAGGTCCAGCACGACGCCGTTGGGCAGCCGCGCCTGCAGGTTCACCACGGGCTCGGCCGCGGCCGGCTCAGCGGGCTCGATGCGCACCGGCACGAAGTCCGACGCCTGGGCCTCCACGAGCTCGCCGCTGAGCGGGGTGCTCTGTGCCACTGAGCGTTCGTACTGCCGTACCCAGCTGGCGAGCTGGTTGGCATTGACGGCGCACGCGCGGGCGATCTTGGCCAGCGACGCGCCCGGC
Source organism: Azohydromonas lata (assembly GCF_034427735.1). Lineage (NCBI taxonomy): Bacteria > Pseudomonadati > Pseudomonadota > Betaproteobacteria > Burkholderiales > Sphaerotilaceae > Azohydromonas > Azohydromonas lata. Next base: position 12,674 of record NZ_JAXOJX010000122.1, on the reverse strand, counting down.
TCACGGCACGCCAGGATCAGCTCGTGCTTGGCCGCCTCGTCGTAGATGCTGCGCCCGTCACGCTTGCGGCCGGTAACCAGCCGCTGCGCCAACTCGGAAAGATGACTGTCTGACATTACGTGCCCATCTGCCTACGTGGGCACGTACCTTCTCAACAGCTACTGCCGATTTCAAGGGCGTCGTTGATTGATCGCATACTTTTGAAACTCGGGATGCGAGGTGTAGAAGAGCCGCTTGAGCTCCTCCAACACGATGCGGCGCCGCGGCCAAGCCGCGAGCTGGGTGAGGAACGCCGACATCAGCGATCGTCCACGGCAGCCTCGTGGAGCTTGAAGCGCGCGGCCTCCAGATGCCAGCGCTGCGTGGCGCTCTACGAGGACTACCGGCACCTGTGCACCCACGTGCGCGCGCAGCGCCCGGGTGAGCGCCGCACCGTCAACGACCACCTGCTGTTGTGGCCCAAGGTTATTGCGAATGGCGTCCAAGGTTGTTGCGAATGGCCCAGCGGTGGAAAGCTGGCTCAGCGCCGAAGGAAAACGGTGTTTTTGCTTTCAAGGCGCGGTGTTGGCTCACTGCCACAGAACACATACCTGAGCTCTCGGTTCTTGCGAACGTGGCTGGCGCGTCCAAGGTTCATGCGAATGTGTTCCGTCTTGCCTGGCGACGAGTCATGTCAGAAAAGCTCGCTGTTTATAGGAACTTCACGCTATAGGAAATCGTGAAAGGCACCACATTTTCGATGATAAATCATCGGTTTCTATCGAAATTTAAGCCACATTCGTAGAAACCTTGGACCTCAACACCACGGCAGGGCGCCGTGGCGGCCAAAGTGCTGCCTGCTCTGGCTGGTGGATTGCACGATGCCGTACAGGCCAGGCTGTCGCTGCCGACAGAGATTGCTGCGTCAACAGGACACGTTGCCAAGTGTCGGTACCGCAGTTGGAGTTTTGCCTTACCGCGTATGGAACGCTTGGAAGGGCAGAGCCAGGTAGCGAGAGGAGGTCTCATTACGAGTTGGACAGTCAGGGTCGGGCCAGCACTACAAGGGCCGCCCGGGTGGCGGCGAGCCCACATGTGGCGGGATGGTGTTGGGCCACCGGATGACCGTGGGGCCGGGCAGGGAGCTGTGGAGCCTCACTCTGGATGAGAGACGACGTGCATTTCTCCCAAAACAAGCGGCGCTTCCTTCGCTGGCCCGTGGTGTTTTTCACGTCACGCGATTTCGATCTAAAAAACTTTGTCGCAGGCAACTCCTAAACTGGGTAAATTTGTAGCCTTCGGTTACCAGACGCTCACAGTGCTTGGTGGGAGGAGGAGTGTTAGAAGTTCGTCGCCATCCGGCGCCTGTGCCCAGCGTGGACGCTGGAAGAAGATTTGCGGGGGTGCCGTACCGGCCTGCCCGCCGTGTGACTGGATTGGAAGTTTTCCTTGCCTGCTGTCACCAAGTTCGCCCTTCCCGCCGGGATCGTGGCGGCGCTGCTGCTGTCCGGCTGCGCATCGATGAATCCGACGCCGCAGACGACCGCCGAGGACTACGCCACCAAGCAAAACGCCGACCGCGTGCTCATCGCCGAGGAGCGCCGGCGCAAGGCGCTGCATATCCTGATGCAGGACGTGCGCACCGCGTTCTGGCGCACGGCCAGCGCGCAGAAGCTGCGCAACGAGGTGCACGCCCCGCTGGCCGACGCCGCCACGGCACTGGAGGACGCGCGCAAGGCCGAGGCTGGGCGGCTGCAGGCCTCGCTGGGCATGGAGCCCACGCCCGAGGGCAGCGCCGCCGTGCCGCTGGCGCAGCCGACGCAGTCAGTGGCGGCCTCGCTCAAGCAGTGGGACGGAGCCCAGGTGCTGGCCATCGCCGCACCCGCGGCCAGGTGACAAGGAGAACCCCATGAAGAGCAGTTGTCTAGGGACCGGCTTGGTGCTGGCCCTGGGGTGGGGCCTGTATGCCGTACCCGCGCTGGCGGCCGATGCCGTCAAATCCGTGCCGCCGGCCACTCCCGCAACCAGGCCCGCCGCAGCGCCGCTGCCCGCGGCCGCCGCGCCGTCGCTGGACAAGCGCGAGATCCGCGCCCAGCTCATGCCACGGCGCTACACCACGCTGGCCGCCGAGATCGACGGCAAGTTCGGCGAGCTCATCGCCGGCATGAGCGGGCGGGTGCTGATGATGCCGCCGGAGCGATGAGCGGCACGGCGTCGAACCCTGTCGTCAACGGCGTGCTTGTTCAAGGCAAGTCCACTTCGTCTTGCCAGCGCAAGCACGCACCCGAGAAAACCTGGCCTGCGCTGAACTCGTCTTTCTTCGGTTGCCTGGGCTTGCCCAGGGTGGCCGCCCCATTCCTTTGCTTTGCACAACCCGGCTGGCGTGCCTTTCAAGCGCGCCAGCCGGGTTGTTTCTGAATCAGCGCCATCGGAGAAGCGCCATGAACAAGATCCACCGTACTGTCTGGAACGAACTGACCCGCACCTTCGTGGCCGTGGCCGAAACCGTGTGCGGACGCGGCAAGCGCTCTGGCGGCACCGAGTCCGGCGTGCAGGTGGACACCGACACCGACAGCGCCTGCGTGCCGGCGCGCCGGCGCCTGAGCCGCAGCGCGCTGCGCCCGCTGGCCCTGGAGCAGCGCTTCATGTTCGACGGCGCGGCCGTGGCGACCGTGGTGGATTCGCATAGCCATGACGTTGCAGCCCTGGATGCGGGGGCTGCGGCCAAGGCTGCGGCGGCCGCTGCAGACACTGTCCATACCAAGCAGGCCGACGCGCTGCGCGAGGTCGAGAAAGTACAGGTAGTGGCCAGCGAACCCGTGCTGGTGCGGGGCGTCGCCCCGGCCTTGAACGCTGAACGCCGCGAAGTCGCCTTCGTGGACACCCAGGTCGTCCACTATGAGCGGCTCGTCGCTGCCATCGCTCCGGGCATCGAAGTGCGCCTGATCGACAGGGCGCAAAACGGCCTGGCCCAGATCGCGGCATGGGCGAGCAGCCACAGCGGCTACGACGCCATCCACATCCTCAGCCACGGCGAAAGCGGCTCCATCGCGTTGGGCAGCTTCCATCTCACGAACGTGAACGTGGAAGCCAACCAAGCGGAATTGGCGCAGATCGGCAGCGCCCTCACGGACAGCGGCGACATCCTCATCTATGGCTGCGACACGGCGCAGGGTGAGGCCGGCATAGAGTTGGTGAACCGGCTAGCGCAGATCACGCATGCCGACATCGCTGCCTCCAACAACCCGACAGGGGCGAGCAGCCTGGGCGGTGACTGGGTGCTGGAGTCGTCCGTGGACAAGATCGAAACCTCGGCGCTGCACCTGACGCAGTATGACGACGTGCTGGCCAATCCCACGGTGTGGCCCTGGGGCAACCCGGCGAACGTCGTTTCCGGTGGGCAGGTCCGGGGCATTCCTAGTGATGCTTTCTATATCCGCCCAGGGGGCACGACGTCGACCATCCTCAAGGTGCCGGCAAACCAGTACTTCGCGTACAACCTCATCAATAGCGGAAGTGCGGGCTTCTTCGAATACAGCACCAATAACGGAAGCACTTGGACCACCTTGGTGAGCCGTTGGAGCACGTTCGCGCCGCCCAATTCTTGGGTGCGTTATCACGCGAACACCACGGCAACCCAGGAAGTCGACTTCGGCGCCATCACCTGCCTCGATCCGACCAACTCGACCACTGCTGCCAATTCCGGCTTCTATAACGGCGGCAACTTCAAGGTCAAGCTGGACACCGCCCCAACCGATATCTCCTCTGACAATTCGACGGGATCCGTGGTCACCGATGCGCCCGTCAATTCGACCGTGGCGAAGTTGACTGGGATCGATAGTGGTTCTGGGTGCGGGGGCTACTGGGCGATCGACAGCCAGTCCTTGGCGGGGGCGTTCAGCCTGAACTTCGACGCGTCGTCCAGCAGGACGGCAAAATTGCAACTGGCGTCGAAGGCCAACCTGGTCGGAGGCCAACAGGTCAGCGTCACCGTGCATTACTACGATGCACTTCAGACCGATACCTCCGGCAATCCCATCAACGGCCAGGGTGTCACCAAGACCTTTACCTTCACGGTGAAGGATGCCTCTAAGGACCTGGATTTCGGCCACGACGTTGACGTGAAGGGGACGGGCAGCGACATGCTGGACCAGGACCAGCCCACGACGGCAACACTGTCTAACGGCAATTACGTGGTGGGCTGGGTGGACAGCTCGGGCCTGTATGCGCAGGTGTATGACAGTGCCGGCAGCGCCCAGGGAGCGCGCATGGTGCTGGATGCCGGCACGTCGGACACCGCGCCCACGATGGCCGCGCTGGCGAACAACCGATTCGTCGTGGTGTATGCGGACGGCGACTACGACGTCCTCTACAAGATCGTCGACGGCGCGACCGGGGCCATCGTCACGTCCGGTACGGTCGATGCCTTCAGCACCGATAGCGACGACAATGTGACGGGCGGCTGGGACGGCTTCTCCAATCCTTCCGTCGCTGTGGCCCCCGGCGGCCACAGCTTCGTCGTGACTTGGGGAATTGCCGATTACGTCAGCACCAAGACGGCGACCTTCTCCGATGCAGGCGTGCAGACCGGCGCAACCACGGCGCTCAACGGTAGTGCAGCCGGCATGACGCCAGGTTTGTCGCCCGCCAGCACCGTCCTGGCCAACGGCGATGTAGCCACTGCCTGCATCGACGGCAACAACTGGGCGGGATTCAACGTCTACATCGGCTCCACCCAGGCCAGTACGCAGGCGATGGGCGATTCCGTGTATCCCGTGGCCCTGACGGCGCTGGGTTCGGGCGGTTTCGTGGTGACGTGGCTTTCCGGCACGGAGGACCACATCTACGCGCAGGTCTTCACCAGCCACGGTGCAGCGGCCTCCGACGCCATCCAGGTCGATACCCGCGGCACGAAGATGGGGCCGCCGAAGGTGACTGCACTCGCCAACGACACGTTCGTGGTCGTCTGGGATTCCGAGGGCGTGGATGGGAACGGCTATGCCGTCGAGGGGCGCCGCTTCACGGCCGACGGCACCGCCGTGGACGCCAACGAGTTCGAGATCAACGAATACCGCTACGGGGACCAGAGGGCTCCTGTCGTCACCGCACTGGCCCGTGGCGGCTTTGCGACGTCCTGGACGGATTCGGCAGAGGGCAAGAGCACAGGCAAGGACATTGAGACCCGCGTCTTCGCGGTGGCCAACGTCGCGCAGTCGGTCATCGACGGCCCGGCTACCCTCACGGTGGCCGAGAACTCCACTGCGGGCATGACGCTGGGCACCATGCAGGTGTCGGGGGATACCAGTGGACTGAGCTGGTCCGTCACCGGCGGCACCGGCCAGGGCCTGTTCACCATTGCCAGCAGCACCGGCGTCATCCAAGTCGCCAGCGGTGCGGTCCTGAACTACGAGGGCGTCAACAGCTACACGCTCGTGGTGGCGGTGGACGGCGCGGACGCCGACACCACGGCTGACGACACCGCCACGGTGACCATCAACCTCAGCAACGTCAACGAGGCGCCCACGGCCGTCAGCCTGTCCAGCGTGTCAATCAACCAGAACGCGGCCACGGCCAGCGCCACGGTGGGTACGCTCAGCGCCACGGATCCCGACTCCGGCGATGTCCACACCTTCAGCCTGGCCGCCGGCAACGGCACCAACGACGCCGACAACGGCAAGTTCTCGATCTCGGGCAACACGCTGCGCGTGGGCGGCAGCGCGCTGGCCGCGGGCAGCTACCGCGTGTTGGTGCGCGCCACCGACACGGGCAGCTACTACGTCAACCAGGCGCTGACCATCACCGTCGCCGACAACGTCGCACCCACGGTGAGCTCCGTGACCCGGCAGACCACGAACGTCAGCGGCACCACCAGCGCCACCGGCGGCCTGGTGTGGCGCCTGACCTTCAACGAGGCGGTGTCGAACCTGGACACGTCCGACTTCACGGCCAGCGGCACCACCGGCACCGTCACCAGCGTCGTGTCGGCCGGGGGCAACAGCTACGACGTGACGGTGTCGGCCGGCAACGTCGACACCATGACGGGCGACGTGACCCTCGCCTTCGCCGCCGGCCACAACGTCACCGACGCTGCGGGCAACGCGCTCAACACCACGCTCAGCGGCGGCACCAACGTCTACCACGTGGTGCACAACCAGGCGCCGCAGGCCTCCGACAGCAGCAAGACCACCGCGGAGAACACCACCCTCAGCAACTCGGTGCCCGCGGCCACCGACGCGGACGCGCTGCCGGAGATCCAGGAAACCGGCGCCGTTGAGTATTGGGTGGAGCGCACTTGGTCGTTCTTCGGCGAGGCCAACGCCGAGTACGGCGTCGTCATCCGCAACGCCGGCGGCTTCGCCTCCATCGGCGACATGGTGTCGGCCTTTCAGAACCACGCCAACTACGCCGACCTGCCCTACACCATTGGCGTCAACACCGCGGGCAACGGCCTGCGCTTGACCTTCAAGGACTTCAACAACCACGTCACCCGCCAGCTGCAGCCCTGGGGCGACTGGGGCATTGCGCTGACGGTGGTGCGTGACGGCGAGCTGAGCTATTCGCTGGTGTCGGACGTGCCGGCCGGCAAGGGCACGCTCACCTTCAACGCCAACGGCACCTACACCTTCAACCCGGGCACCGCCTTCGACGCGCTGCGCGCCGGCCAGAGCGAGAACGTTTCGTTCACCTACCGGGCGACCGACGCACAGGGCGCCAACAGCGACCCGGCGACGGTGACGATCACCGTCACGGGCACCAACGACGCGCCGGTGCACACCGTGCCCGCCGCGACGCAGACCCTGGCGGAAAACGGCTCGATCGTGCTGAGCGCCGGCAACGGCAACCAGATCCGCGTCAGCGACGCCGACGGCGACAGCCTCACCACCATGCTCACGGCCGCCGGCGGCACGCTGAGCGTCACCACCGGCGGTGCCGCGGTGATCAGCGGCGACGGCACGGCCATGGTGCAGATCAGCGGCAGCGCCGCCGCCGTCAACGCCGCGCTGGCCTCGGTGACCTTCACCACCACCGCCAACACCACCGGGGCGGCCGCCATCCAGGTCGCCACCAACGACGGCACCACCACCACCTACAGCAGCATCGCGCTGGACCTGACCGATGTCGCCCCCGCCATCGACGGTCCGGCCAGCCTCACGGTGGACGAGAACTCGCCCGCCGGCACGGTGGTGGGCAGCATGCAGGTGTCCGGCGACACCAACGGCCTGACCTGGTCCATCACCGGCGGCACCGGCGCCGGCCTGTTCACCATCGACGCCACCGGCACCATCAAGGTGGCCAGTGGCGCCGTCCTGGACCACGAGGCGGCCAACAGCTACACGCTGGAGGTGGGGGTGTACGACGAGACGGGCGGCAGCACGCTCGACGCCTCGGCCACGGTCGGCATCACCATCGGCAACCTCAACGAGGCGCCCACGGCGCTGGGCCTGTCCAGCGCCTCGCTGGGCCAGAGCACGGCCACGGCTGGCGCCACGGTGGGCACGTTCGCCACCACCGACCCGGATGGGGTGTGCAGCTTCACCTACGCCTTCGCCACCGGCAGCGGCGGCAACGACGCCGACAACGGCAAGTTCTCGATCTCGGGCAGCACGCTGAGCGTGGGCGCCAGCGCGCTGGCCGCTGGCAGCTACAAGGTCCACGTCCGCACGACCGACGGCGGCGGCCTGTACACGGAGCAGGCCTTCACCATCACCGTCAGCGACGACGTGGCGCCCGCGCTGGATGCCGCCGCTTCCACGCCGCTGGACGGCGCCACCGGCGTGGCCAGCGCCGACAACCTGGTGCTCAAGTTCAGCGAGGCGGTCGCCGCGGGCAGCGGCTTCATCCGCATCGTCAACCCCGACAACAGCAGCGACACCCGCGTCATCGATGTCACCGACGCCAGCCAGGTCACGATCGCGGGCAGCACCGTCACCGTCAACCCCACCGCCAGCCTGCGCGGCGGCACGCACTACCACGTGCTCGTCGACGCCGGGGCGCTGGTGGACGGCGCGGGCAACGCCAGCGTGGCTGTCAGCAGCGACACGGTGCTGGACTTCCACACCGTCAACACCCGGCCCACCAGCACCGACGACCGCGTCACCACCAGCGGCACCACCGCGGTGACGCTGAGCGCGAGCGACTTCGGCAGCTTCAGCGACGCCGACGGCAACGCGCTGGCCTTCGTCAGGATCGTCAACGTCCCGCAGCCGACGAGCGCCGGCACGCTGGAGTACGACGGCGTCGCCGTCACCGCCGGCCAGGAGATCAGCGCCGCGGACATCGCCGCGGGCAAGCTGCGCTACGCGCCTACGCTGAGCGGCGGCGTGACGGTGGCCCAGTTTCAGGTCAGCGACGGCACGGACTACTCCAGCGCCATCTACAAGCTCACGCTGGGCCCGGGCAACACCGGCTCCATCGCCAGCGTCGTCAAGACCAACTACACCTTCAACCTGGCCGTCGACAGCGGGTTGTCGCTCAGCGGCCTGACCGCCCTGACCACGCCGACGGGCCTGGCCAAGGGCGTCACCATGCCGCTGGGCCAGGTGGGCTTCACGGTCAGCGGGCTGAGCAACGGCGGCACGGCCAACGTCACGCTGTCGGTCGACACGACCAGCCTGATGACGGTGCTCTACAAGAAGAACCTGCGCACGGGCACGTGGGACAGGCTCTCGCCCCTGAGCCCCACCAAGGCCAACGGCCAGAACGTCATCAGTTTCAGCCTCGTGGACGGCGGCGACTACGACGCCGACCGCACGGCCAACGGCGTGATCGTGGACCCGGCCCTGCTGGTGGCCAACATGGCAGCGCCCGTGGTGGCGGAGAACACCACCTGGGTCTCCAGCGTCCAGGACTCGATGGATCTCGGCAGCCTGCACGGCCACATCGGCTTCACGGTGACCGGCGGCGAGGACAGCGCCCTCTTCAAGATCGATGAGGGCACCGGCGTGCTGCGCTTCGTGCAGGCCCCGGACTACGAGAACCCGCTGGACACCGGCGGCGCGGACGGCGACAACACCTACGAGGTGGAGGTCACGGCCACCGATGCCCTGGGCAACACGGTGGTCCAGCAACTGTTCGTGTCGGTGGCCGACGACACCGGCAGCACCAGCGCGGGGCTCGTCGAATTGCAGGGTGACGACGATCTGCTGACGCCCGACACGCCTACCTACGTGGACTCCAACATCTGGACGTACTTCAGCGAAGACCCGTCCACGAGCTTTGCCAAGGGCTACGTGCTGGTGGAGCAGATCGAAGGCGTGCGCGACGGCTCGTTCAGTTTCGCCGACGGCTACATCCTGAGCGCCGGCCTGGACGTGGCCTCGGCGGACTACAGCCTCAGCGCCGGCGAGACGGTGTACTACGTCGGCGACGCCATCGGCACCGTGGACGGCTTCTTCGACGGGCAGCACGGGCGCGACCTGCGCATCAACCTGTTCGACCAGGTGATCAGTGGCGCCACCGGTGCCGCACTCTACGCCGTCCGCGCCCAGGAGATGCAAGACGTCGTCGGCAACCTGATGTACGCGGTGCCCACGGTGGTGGACGGCACGCGCGTGTTCTCGGTGACGATCAACGACGGCACCACGACCTACGAGGCGGTGACCGCGAGCCTGCACCCCGCCGACGTTGCCGCGCCGGAGATCACGGGCATCTCCCTGGACAGCGGCAGCTCCGACAGCGACGGCATCACCAGCGAAACCCTGCCCACGCTCAACGGCACCGCGCCGGCCGGCAGCACCGTCTGGGTGTACCTCGACGGCGAGAAGGTCGGCACCACCGTCGCCGCCGGCAGTGGCGACTGGAGCTGGGCCTACAGCGACTACAGCAGCACGCCGCTGGCCGAGGGCCAGCACCTGTTCACGGCCAAGGCCGCGGACACCGGCGTGGGTGCGGTCAGCGGTGCGTCTTCCGCCTACGCCGTGACGGTGGACACCAGCGACCCGGCCACCGCGATCGACTCGGCGGCCCTGTCCAGCGACACCGGCCCTGACGGCACCGACCTGGTCACGAACTCGGCCAGCCAGAGCATCAGCGGCACCCTCACGGCCGCGCTGGCCGACGGTGAGAAGGTGTTGGTGTCGCTGGACGGCGGCGCCCACTGGGACGAGGCTACCGTGGACGCCAGCGGCCGTGCCTGGACGCTGGACAACGCCACCCTCACGGGCAGCAACACGCTCAAGGCCAAGGTGGTCGACGCCGCCGGCAACGAGAGCGCCGAGTTCGAGCGGGACTACGTGCTCGACACCACGGAGCCGGCCATCACCGCCGTGGACGTGCCGGCCGCGGGCAGCTACGTCGCTGGCGACACGCTGCACTTCACCGTGAGCTTCAGCGAGAAGGTCGTGATCGGCACCAGCGCCAAGCTGGTGCTGGACATCGGCGGCGTCGCGCGCGAAGCCGTCTACGTCAGCGGCTCCGGCACCACCGACGCCGTCTTCGCCTACACCATCGTGGACGGCGACCTCGGGGCCGGCGGCATCAGCGTCACCTCCTTCGACGCCGGCAGCGGCACCCAGGACCAGGCGGGCAACGCGCTCGACACCACGCTGCAAGGCGTGGGCGACACCTCGTCCGTGGTGGTCGATGCGGTGGCGCCCGACACGCCCACGCTGGGCACCACGCTCACCAACAGCGCCACGCCCGTGCTGCGCGGCCAGGCCGAGGCCGGCAGCCGCGTCACGGTCGCGGTCGGCGGCGCGGTCTACACCACCACCGCCGACGGCTCCGGCAACTGGGTGGTGGACACCGCCAGCGACGCTCACACCGGCACGCTGGACCTGGGCGCGGACGGCGCGGGCAAGACCGTCACCCTCACCAGCACCGACGCGGCGGGCAACGCCACCGGCGGCAGCGGCACGCTCACGCTCGACACGACGGCGCCCAAGGTGCTGTCCGTCGTCCGCCTCAGCACCAACAGCGGCGGCGTGACCAATGCCACCGAGCTGGTATGGCGCGTGACCTTCGACGGTCCCGTGGGCAACGTGGGCACCGACGACTTCAGCATCAGCGGCACCACCGGCACCGTCACGCGCGTGGTGTCCGCCGGCGGCACCGCCTGGGACGTGACCGTCTCCGGCGGCGACCTGGCGCTCATGGACGAGGGCTCGGTCACGCTGGGCTTCGCCACCGCCGGCAGCCCGCGTGACATCCAGGATGCCGCGGGCAACGTGCTCGACACCGCGGTCAGCGGCGACAACGAGCCCACCTACAGCGTGGACCACGTGGCGCCGTTCCTGAGCTACTTCGCCAAGTCCGGCGCCGATGTCTCCCGCGCAGGCGACACCCTGACGCTCTACGTGGACTTCTTCGACCACCTCTATGTCGGCTCGGACGCGTGGCTCGGCATCGACGTGGGCGGCGTCATGCGCCACGCCACTTATGTCGAAGGCAGCGGGACGGGGCGGATCACGTTCAGCTACGTGGTCCAGGACGGCGACACGGATGGCGACGGCGTCACCATCGAGTCCTTCGATCCCGGCAGCGGCGCCACGGCCGGCCGCGACAAGGCCGGCAACGCGGTGGTCGTCGACCCGGACTGGTTCGGCTGGGACTCCGGCTTCAAGGTGGACACGGCGGCGCCGACGGTCACGGCCGTGGAGATGCTGCCCTCGGCCCAGCATGGCGGCCACTACGTGACGGGCGACGTCATCACGCTGACCGTGACCTTCGACGAGGACGTGACGGTGGCGGGCACGCCCACCATCGAGGCCATGTTCCAGACCGGCAGCGGCAGCGCCGTCGCCAAGACCTTCACCTACGACTCCAGCTCCGGCAGCACGGTGACCTTCTCCTACACCGTGGGCGCGGGCGACGAGGACCTGGACGGCATCGAGCTGGGCAGCGCGATCGTGCTGGGCACTGGCGGCAGCATCCAGGATGGGGTCGGCCACGACGCGGTGCTGACGCTGGACGGCGTCAGCGCCGACGGCGTGCTGGTCGACACCGTGGCGCCCGCGGCGCCCACTCTGGGCACGACGGACGCGACCAACGACACCACGCCGGTGCTCTCGGGCACGGCCGAAGCCGGCAGCACGGTGCGCGTGACAGTGGGCGGCGCGACCTACCAGGTCACGGCCGGTGCCAACGGCATGTGGATCGTGGACACGGGCAGCGCAATGCCCGTGGAAGGCCAGCTCGCGCTGGGCGGCGACGGCCTGAAGACGGTGTCGCTGTCGAGCACGGATGCGGCGGGCAACCGCAGCACCGGTACAGACAGCTTCACGCTGGACGCCACGGCGCCGACGGCGCCTGCGCTGACCTCCGCTGCGCTAATCAACGACGCCACGCCGGTGCTCTCGGGCACAGCCGAAGCCGGCAGCACGGTGCGGGTGACGGTGGGCGGTGCGAGCTTCGAGGTCACGGCCGACGCCGGCGGTCACTGGACCGTGGACACGGGCAGCGCCACGCCGGTGGAAGGGCAGCTCGCGCTGGGCGGCGATGGCCTGAAGGCGGTGTCGCTGTCGAGCACGGATGCGGCGGGCAACCGCAGCACCGGTACGACCAGCTTCACGCTGGACGCCACGGCGCCGACGGCGCCTGCGCTGACCTCCGCCGCGTTGACCAACGACGCCACGCCAGTGCTCTCGGGCACGGCCGAAGCCGGCAGCACGGTGCGGGTGACGGTGGGCGGTGCGAGCTTCGAGGTCACGGCCGACGCCGGCGGCCACTGGACCGTGGACACGGGCAGCGCCACGCCA
>NZ_JAXOJX010000121.1:0-13648 GCF_034427735.1 Azohydromonas lata | reverse complement strand
GGTTTCAACCGCCATGTCTCACCTTCCTAAGAAGGACGGTGCCCAGCGCATCGTCTCCGTCTCGGCCGCGCCTTACGACGGCCACAGCTTTGCTCGCGTGCTGGAAAGTCTCGCTTCCATGGGCGCGACGCACGTGGAGCCGGCCTTCATCGTCGGCTACACCGAGCCCTTCGACGAAAGTACCTTCAGCCAGGCGCAGGCGCGGCAGTACGCCGCGTGGCTGCAGGAGCACGGCGTGCGCTGCCACGCCTTCTCCTCGCACATCGACCTGGGCCGCCCCGACGCGGTCGAGGTGTTCAAGGGCCGCATGGACTTTGCCCGCCGCATCGGCGCCCGCGTCATCAACACCAACGCCGCGGCGCGCAGCAACGAAAGGCGCTTCTTCGCCAACATCGAGCCGCTGCTGCGCCACGCCGAAGCCCTGGACATGTGGATTGGCCTGGAGAACCCCGGCGACGGCTCGGACAACCTGCTCAACACCGCCGCCGACGGCCCCGAGCTGCTGCGCCGCATCGGCTCGCCGCGCGTGGGCCTGAACTACGACGCGGGCAACACCATCTCGCACCGCCCCGGCGTGGACACCGTGGCCGACGCGCTCTCGGCCCTGCCGCAGTGCCTGCACACCCACGTGAAGGACGTGCGCGTCAACGCCGACGGCTACTTCTTCACCCCGCTGGGCCAGGGCCAGGTGGGTTGCGCGCGCATCCTGCAAGGCATGGCCGCCACCGCGCTGGACCTGAGCATCGAGATCCCGCTGCGCCTGCACCGCGGGCCGGATTCCAAGCCCAGCCGAGGGGCCTGGCCCGTGCCGCTGGCCGACATCGAGCGCGTGCTCGGCGCCGCGCTGCGCTTTGTCGACCAGCACCTCGCCAACGCCACTGCCCAAGCCACCACCGAGGAAGCCGCCTGATGAACCGCGTCATCAACAACCCCGACCTGGTGGTCGAGGACATGCTCCAGGGCTGGCTGCTGGCCCATGCCGGCGAGGTGGCCGCCACGGCCAACCCGCGCGTGGTCAAGCGCGCCGCGGCGCCGCAGCGCGGCAAGGTGGGCGTGGTCACGGGCGGGGGCTCCGGCCACGAGCCGGCCTTCCTAGGCTACGTGGGCGACGGGCTGCTGGACGCCGTGGCGGTGGGCGAAATCTTCTCCTCGCCCACCGCCAAGAGCTTTCTCGACGCCCTGCGCGCCGCCGACGGCGGCGCGGGCGTGGCCTGCCTCTACGGCAACTACGCCGGCGACAACATGAACGTGCGCATGGCGCGCGAGATGGCCGCCGCCGAAGGCATCGCCGTGAAGACCGTGGTCGCCAACGACGACGTGCCCTCCGCCGCCAAGGGCGACGAGGCCCGGCGCCGCGGCGTCGCGGGCGAGGTCTTCATGTGGAAAGTCGGCGCGGCCAAGGCGGCGTTGGGCGGCTCGCTGGACGAGGTGATAGACGTCGCGCAGCGCGCCATCGCCAACACCCGCAGCATCGGCATCGGCCTGTCGGCCTGCGTGATCCCGGCCGTGGGCAAGGCCAATTTCCACATCGAGCACGGGACCATGGAGGTGGGCATAGGCCACCACGGCGAGCCCGGCATCGACGTGCGCCAGACCGTCTCCGCCGCCGAGATGGCGGCGCTGATGCTGGACGTGGTGCTGCCGGACTTGCCGTTTGCAAGCGGCGACCGCGTTGCCGTGCTGCTGTCCGGGCTGGGCGCCACGCCGATGATGGAGCAGTACATCCTCTACGGCGAGATCGCCAGGCGGCTGGCCGCGCGCGACATCGACGTCGCCTTCTCCAAGGTCGGCAACCTCTTCACCTCGCTGGAGATGATGGGCGTGACGCTGACCGTCATGAAGCTCGACGACGAGCTGCTGCAGTGCCTGCAGGCGCCGTGCAGCTCGGTGGGCCTGACCGTGGCGGGCGAGGCGGCGGCGCCGGTGGCCTTCGAGGCCCGCGCGCAGACCGTTTCGGGGCAGGGCGCGCAGGCCGTGGCGCAGCGCGCCGCCGTGGCGGTGGCCGCGCGCGAGGTGCTGGGCCCCTCCGTGGCGCTGGCCCGCTGCGGCGCCCTGGTGCGCGACCTCGTCGCCACCATCCAGGCCCACCGCGGCTACCTGTCGGAAATCGACGGCCTCATCGGCGACGGCGACCACGGCATCAACATGAGCAAGGGTTTCACGGGCTGCGCCGCCCGGCTGGACGCCATGGGCGACGCCGCCCACGCGCTGCCCGCGGCGCTGGAGCAGCTCTCGCAGGCGCTGATGGACGACATCGGCGGCTCCATGGGCCCGCTGTACGGCCACTTCTTCCTGGGCCTGGCCGACACGCTGGCGCCGCACGCGCGGCTGGACGCGGGCCTCTTCGGCGACGCCCTGGCAGCGGCCGTGGCGCGCGTGCAGGCGCTGGGCAGCGCGCAGGTGGGCGACAAGACGCTCATCGACACCCTGGCCCCGGCCCTGGCCGCCTACCGCGAGGCGCTGGCCGCGGGCGCGCGCTTCCCGGCCTGCCTGCAGGCCATGAGCGACGCGGCCGAGGCGGGCAAGGAATCCACCCGCGCGCTGCAGGCGCGCATCGGCCGCAGCGCGCGGCTGGGGGTGCGCTCCATAGGCGTGCTCGACGCCGGCGCCACCTCCTGCTGCCTGCTGCTGCAGTCCATGGCGCGCTCGCTGCAGGCGCAGCTGGTGGCCTGAACCTCATTTCCCTGGAGATTCGACCCATGAAACTCGCCATCGGCTGCGACGAAGCCGCCTGCGACCTGAAGAACGCGATCAAAACCCACCTGCTGGCCCAGGGCCATGACGTGACGGACTTCGGCACCCACGACAACGCCCCCGTGCTCTACCCGGACGTGGCTTTCGAGGTCGCGCAGCGCGTGGCCGCGGGCGACTTCCCGCGCGCGCTGCTGCTGTGCGGCACAGGCATCGGCATGGCCATCTGCGCCAACAAGGTGCCCGGCATACGCGCAGCGCAGTGCCACGACACCTACTCGGCGGAGCGCGCCAGCCGCAGCAACGACGCGCAGATCATCACCCTGGGCGCGCGCGTGGTCGGCCCCGAGCTGGCCAAGGCCATCGTGGACACCTGGCTCAAGTCCAGCTTCGACGGCGGGCGCTCGCAGCCCAAGGTGGACCTGATCAACGCCTTCGAGAGCGGCCGCCCGGCGCTCGCCTGAGACCGCGGGCCGGCGCCGCGCGGCCTCGCGAGGAGGCGGCGTTCCACGGGCTTTCAGGCCAGGGCGCCGGAGCGGCGTCCCAAGCCGTGGAGGTCCGATTCGCTGCTTTCCGGCAGCTGTCAACCCCTGGTCCTGGGCAGCTATACACTGGTCCGTTTTGACAAACGGTAACCGCTGTAATGCTCCAGCGCCCCGACATGCTTTACCCCTCCGGCTCGGTCCTGATGCACCCGACGCTGAAGCTGGAGCGATCCCGGATGTACGGCTTTTTCGTGGCCGGCACCCTGGAGCGGCTGCAGGCCAGCGTGGACGCCACGCTCACGGCCGTGGCCGGCGCCAAGATGCGCTTCAGGGTGTTGTCGCCCTACGTGATGCTCACCTTCACGCAGGTGCGCCACGCGTACTCGGACTGGCCGTCCGACGAGGCCAAGGGCTGGGGCGAGGAAACCGACATCGTCACCTGGGTGCTGGTGGGCCAGTCCGACCACGGCAGCGCCGGCATCGATGCGGTGTTCCTGTACCCCTGCCACATCTGGGTGGACGACTGCATGGCGCTCATCAACGGGCGCGAGCTGTACGGCTACCCGAAGTACGAGTGCGCGTGCACCTTGCCGCAGGACGGTGCGCCGGCCACGCGCTTTACGCTGGCGGCCAAGGGCTTCGAGCCGTTCTCGCCCACGACCCGGCTGGCCATGCATCCGCTGTTGGAGGTGCAGGCGGTGGGCGACGTGCCCCCGCCCACGCCGCTGCGGTCGCTGGAAGAGCTCATCGAGCAGGCCATCCAGCTGATGGCCGCGAGCCTGCCCGGCTTCCTGGCGCTGGATGCCCAGGGCTGGGAGAGCGTGGCGCAGGCGCTGCGCTCCAGGAGCGTGGAGCAGATCTTCCTGAAGCAGCTGCCTGACGGCAGCGGCGTGAAGGCGGTGTACCAGGCGCTGGTCACGGCGCCGGCGCAGATCACGGCGCTGCGCCAGGTGCAGCTGCTGCACGGCGAGTACCAGTGCCTGCTGCACCGCTTCGCCAGCTTCCCGCTGGAGCGCTCGCTGGGGCTGCAGCTGGGCGCGCAGCCCGCGCTGCTGCCTTTCTGCCTGGACCTGGATTTCCAGGTGCCGGCCGCGCGCGAGCTCTACGACAACTCCGTCGTGGCACCGCAGAAGGTGGCCATCCTCGGCGGCGGCGTCTCCGCCATGACGGCCGCCTTCTACCTCAGCGACGAGCCCGGCTGGCAGAGCCGGCGCGAGATCACGGTCTACCAGCAGGGCTGGCGGCTGGGCGGCAAGGGCGCCAGCGGCCGCAACGCCGCCCTGGGCCAGCGCATCGAGGAGCACGGGCTGCACATCTGGTTCGGCTTCTACGACAACGCCTTCAAGACGATACGGCGCGCCTACGAGCTGCTGGAGCGTCCGCCCGGGGCGCCGATGGCCACCTGGGACGAGGCCTTCAAGCCGCAGCACTTCATCACGCTGTCCGAGAAGGTTGGGCCGCGCTGGGAGATGTGGCCCATAGACACGCCGCCCACGCCGGGCGAGCCGGGCCAGGGGCCGGAACGGGTGGACCTGTGGCGGCTGCTGCTCACCACCTTCGAGTGGATGCGGCAGTGGCTGCACACGCTGCACGCCGAGCACGGCGCGGACAGCGCGGACGGCATGGCGCCGCACGAGGGCGGCTGGCTGCACCGCCTGGCGTTGGCCGCCGGGCATGCCGTGGAGCACCTGGCGCACGACGCCGAGGCCTGCCTGGCCGCGCTGCAGGCCAGCGCGCTGGCGCTGTGCGGGCCGCCGCAGCCCGGCTCGGTGGAGCTGGCGCTGCACCTGGAGGGGCTGGAGGGCGTGCGCCGGCGGCTGCAGCGCGACTTCGGCGACCGCGCCGAGGCCGCCCGCGAGGCCGGCACGGACACGGGCGGCGCCCTGGCCGAGCTGCGCCGCCTCTATGCCTGCGTCGACCTCGCGCTCACGGTGTTCATCGGGTGCCTGCGCGACGGCGTGTTCGTGCATGGCGCGGACGTGATCAACGGCGAGGACTTCCGCGCCTGGCTGCTGCGCAACGGCGCCAACCCGCGCGTCACCGTCGACTCGCCCCTGGTGCGCGGCTGCTACGACCTGGTCTTCGCCTACGAGGACGGCGACGCCGAGCGGCCCAACATCGAGGCCGGCACCATGCTGCGCGGCATGCTGCGCATGGCCTGCGACTACCGCGGCGCCTTCATGTGGAAGATGCAGGCCGGCATGGGCGACGTGGTGTTCGCGCCGCTGTACGAGGTGCTCAAGCGCCGCGGCGTGAAGTTCGCCTTCTTCCACCAGGTCGAGGAGCTGGTGCCCGGTGCCGCGGGCGGCACGGTGGAGACGATCCGCATCCGGCGCCAGGTCGATCTGGCCCCGGGCGTGGCCGAGTACCAGCCGCTGGTGGAGGTCAAGGGACTGCCCTGCTGGCCCAGCGCGCCCAACCTGGAGCAGCTCGACGCGGCCCAGGCCGCGCTGCTGCAGGACGCGGGCTACGACCTGGAGTCGTACTGGTCGGACTGGGCCGAGCGCAACGAGCGTGTCCTGGGCCGCCCGCTGCCCACGCGCACGCTGCGCCGCGGCGTGGACTTCGACACGGTGGTGTTCGGCGCCTCCGTCGCCTCGCTGCCGGTGCTCGCACCCAAGCTCGTGGCGGCCAGCGAGCCGCTGGCGCGCTGCTGCGAGCAGGTCCGGGCGGTGGCGACGCGGGCCTTCCAGACCTGGCAGGTGGGCGACCTGGCGCAGTTGGGCTGGACCCTGCGCGGCCGCGAGGGCCAGCCGCCCGTGCTCACGGCCTACGCCGAGCCCTTCGACACTTGGGCGCCCATGGACCAGCTGCTGCGCCGCGAGGACTGGCCGCCGCTGGACGGGCCGCGCAACATCGCCTACTTCTGCAGCGTGCTGCCGCAGCAGGCGTACCCCCCCGCGAGCGATCACGGCTTCCCGGCGCGCATGAAGCTCGACGTCAAGGCCGCGGCCATCGCCACGCTGAGCACCGGCATGCAGCCGCTGTGGCCGGCGGTGGCCACCCGGGACGGCTTCGACTGGAACGCGCTCTACGACCCTGCGCAGGGCCAGGGCGTGCAGCGCTTCGAGGCCCAGTACTGGCGCGCCAACGTCGACCCGTCCGAGCGCTACGTGCAGAGCCTGGTGGGCAGCAGCCGCTGGCGCCTGCCCACCGACGGCAGCGGCTTCGCCAACCTCTATCTGACCGGCGACTGGATACGCACCGGCCTCAACGCCGGCTGCGTCGAGGCGGCGGTGATGGCGGGCATGCAAACCTCCCGCGCGCTGTGCGGGCACCCTGCAGTGATTGCCGGTGAGCGCGACGGCTGAACCCGCGCACCGGTACCGGTGCGTGCCGGCCGCCGCGCCGCGCCAGCGCGGCCCGGGGGCCGCGCTGGTGCTGGCGCTGGCCCTGGCGCTGCTGGCGTGGTGGCTGCCCGGCGCGGCGCGGGCCGCGGTGACCGTGGCCGCCGACCCGGCCCGGCCCCTGGACCTGATGCGCGACGGCCGGCTGTACCTGGCGGGAGAGGGCGGGCCGCCCGCCGACGCGCAGCACCTGGAGGCCTGGCTGGCGGGCCTGCAGCCCGTGGCGCGCATGGACCTGCGCGGCGGGCACTACTGGCTGCACGCGGTGGTGCACAACCCGTCGGCCGTGTCGCAGTGGGTCGTGGACCCGCATGCCAGCCTGGTCGAGCGCATCCGCGTGCGCGTGCTGGTGCCGGGGCAGCCGGCGCAGGACTTCGACAGCGGCTACCTCGCCGCCGACCCCCAGTACCCGCTGCACTACGGCGGCGACGTGAACGTGCCGCCCGGGGCCACGGCGCAGGTGCTGGTGCGCATGGACAGCCCCTACTTCGCCCGCTTTCCCCGCGTGTCGCTGGTGGCCGAAAACGCCTACCGCCATGCCGTGCTGTCGGAGACCGTGCTGGCGCTGACCGCGCTGGGCGCCATCGCCACGCTGGCGCTCTACAACCTGTTCCTGTTCTTCGGCACGCGCGACCGGGCGCTGCTGTACTACTCGCTCTACATGCTGTGCGCGGTCGGGGCCTGGGGCCTGACCTTCCACCTGGGCGCGCAGTGGCTGCACTGGCACGACCTGCACTGGCACTACGTCGGCTTCTTCCTGCTGCCGGTCTTCAACGGGCTGTTCTTCATCGAGTTCCTGCAGCTGCAGCGCGTGTCGCCCGGCCTGGCGCGGGCGACGCGGTTCAACATCGTGCTGTCGCTGGCGCTGCTGCCCAGCTGCTTCCTGGCGCTGCCCTGGGCGCACTCGCTGGCCACGCTGGTGATCTCGATGTCGGTGCTGCTGGCCCTGGCCGCGGGCTGGGTCAGCCTGGCGGCGGGCTTCGCGCCGGCACGCTACTTCCTGGCGGCCTTCCTGGGGCTGGCGCTGCCGGCCAGCATCATCCTGCCGGCCAACGTGGGCCTGATCGACACGCCCGTGGGCAACCCCGAGCTGCTGACGCTGCTGGGCAGCGCCTTCGATGCGGTGATGCTGGCCCTGGCGCTGGCCGACAAGATCCGGCTGCTGGCGCGGCAGAAGGACGAGGTGCTGCAGCGCCTGGACCACGCGCTGGAGCAGACGCGCACCGACCACCTCACCGGCATCCCCAACCGCCATGCCTTCGACACCCTGCTGGACCAGGCCATGGCGGCCGGGCGCTCCCACGAGGAGGTGCACCGGGTGCTGCTGGTGATGATCGACCTCGACGGGCTCAAGCGCATCAACGACCGCGACGGCCACATCCAGGGCGACGCGCTGCTGTGCGAGTTCGCGCGGCTGCTGCGCACGCTCTGCGACGCCCGCACGACAGTGTTCCGTCTGGGCGGCGACGAATTCGCGGTGCTCAGCGAGGTGGACCACGAGGCGCGGCTGCGCGCGGCGCTGCCCGCGCTGGAGGTGCAGCTGCGCGCGGCGGGCTTCCCCGACAGCGGCGTGAGCTGCGGCATGGCCTACGGCCGCGAAACGCGCTCGTCCAACCAGCTCATCTCGCGCGCCGACAGCCGCATGTACGCGCACAAGCTGGGCAAGCGCGGGTCGCGCGAGGCCGGCGAGGGCGCCGCGCCGGCCTATGCGGCGGCGTCCCGCCCGGCGCAGGCCGAGGAGGGTTGAGGCCGGCCGGGGCCGCCCCGGGGAGGCCGGGATGGCTGACAAGCTGTAACCGGACTGGCACCGGTTGCATTCCCGTGGCGTTTGGCTAGGCGCCGGGGGCGGGGAACAATGCCCTCACTCCGATGAATGCCCTGTCCTCAACCGTGCTGTCCCGTGGAAAGGCGGTCCCGGGCGCACCGCTTCCTCCTGTGCTGCCTGCCGCGCCGCTGGATGACGTGGCCGCCGTGGCCGCGCTGGTGTGCGCGGCGCCGCTGGCCGTGATCAGCGTGGCCGACGCGCAGGGCGCGCGCCTGGTGGGCCGCGCCGGGCTGGTGGAGGGCAGCGACTGCCCGCTGTCGCCTGCGCTGCGCGCCCTGGCGCACCAGCACGGCGACCTGCTCGTGGTGGCCGACGTGCGCAGCGACGCCCGGCTGCCCGGCGGCGCCTTCGTCTGCGGCGACCGCGACCTGCGCTTTTGCGCCGCCATGCCCCTGCGGCTGCAGGCCGAGGGCGCCTTGGCCCTGCTGTGCGTGGCCGACCACCGCCCGCGCCTGTTGGACGACACCCACCGCCAGGCGCTGCGCACCCTGGGGGCGCTGGCGAGCATGCAGTTCGAGCTGGGACAGCGCTTGGGCGACCTGGAGCGCGCGCAGGCCTGCGCGTCCGAGAGCGACGCGCGCTTTCGCATCGTGGCGCGCGCCACCGTCGATGCGGTGTGGGACTGGGACCTCGCCAGCGACGAGCTGCGCTGGAACGAGGCCGTGTGCGCGCTCTTCGGCTACGACGCCGAGGCCGTGGAGCCTTCCGTGGCGTGGTGGGCCGCGCACATCCACCCCGAGGACCGCGAGCGCGTGATGGCCGGCATACGCGCCGTGATGGACGGCGGCGGCTCGGCCTGGCGCGACGAGTACCGCTTCCAGCGCGCCGACGGCGGCTGGGCGCTCATCGACGACCGCGGCTACGTCATGCGTGACGCCGCCGGCCGGGCGCTGCGCATGGTGGGCGCCATGCACGACGTCACCGGCCACCGCCGCACCGAGGGCGAGCTGCAGCGCATGCGCAGCTACCTTGAGAACATCATCGACTCCATGCCCTCCGTGCTCGTGGGCGTGGACGCGCAAGGCCTGGTGACGCAGTGGAACGGCTCGGCCGAGCGCGTCAGCGGCATCGCCGCCGCGCAGGCCGTGGGCCGGCCCTTCACCGAGCTGCTGCCCGCCTACGCCGGGCTCATGGACAAGGTGCGCTGCGCCATCGCCGAGCGCGTGCCCGTGCGCGCCGAGCGCCAAGTGGTGGAGCAGGGCGGCGAGACGCGCTTCCTGGACGTCATGACCTACCCGCTCACCGCCAACGGCGCCGTGGGCGCCGTCATCCGCGTGGACGACGTCAGCGAGCGCGTGCGCATCGAGCAGATGATGGTGCAGACCGAAAAGATGATGTCCGTGGGCGGCCTGGCCGCGGGCATGGCGCACGAGATCAACAATCCCCTGGGCGTCATCCTGCAGAGCTGCCAGAACCTGCGCCGCCGCTTGGGGCTGGAGCTGCCGGCCAACCGCCGCGTGGCCGAGGAGGTCGGCCTGGACCTGGACGCGCTGCAGCGCTACCTGGACGCGCGCGGCCTGACCAGCTTCGTCGAGGCCATCCAGGAGGCCGGCGAGCGCGCCGGGCGCATCGTGGCCGACATGCTGGCCTTCAGCCGCCGCGCCGAATCCAGCTTCGCGCCGGAGCGCGTGGACCAGATGCTCGAAGCCGTGGTGCGGCTGGCCGCCAGCGACTACGACCTCAAGAAGCAGTACGACTTCAAGCAGATCGAGGTGGTGCGCCGCTACGCCGAAGGCCTGCCCAGCGTGCCCTGCGCGCGCACGGAGATCGAGCAGGTGCTGCTCAACCTGGTCAAGAACGCCGCGCAGGCCATGGCCGCCGACGCCCGCCGCGCCCCGCGCCTGGTGCTGCGCACCGCGCTGGAGGACGGCGCCGTGCGCGTGGACATCGAGGACAACGGCCCCGGCATCGAGCCCTCGGCGCAGCGTCGCATCTTCGAGCCCTTCTACACGACCAAGCCCGTGGGCATCGGCACGGGGCTGGGCCTGTCGGTGTCCTACTTCATCGTCACCGACCACCACAAGGGCAGCCTGGAGATGGAGTCCACGCCCGGCGAGGGCACCTGCTTCACCCTGCGGCTGCCGCTGCGCCAGGAAGGAGGCCTTGCATGAGCCCTGAGGCGCCGGTGCCGCGCGTGCTGGTGGTGGACGACGAGCCCGTCATCGCGCTGTGCGTGCAGGCCTTCCTGGAGGACGACGGCATGCTCGTCACCACGGTGCGCTCCGGCGAGGAGGCGCTGGCGCGCGTGGGCGCGGGCGACCGCTTCGACGTCTGCATCATGGACGTGCGCCTGCCCGGCATGGACGGCGCCACCGCCGTGGCGCGGCTGGCCGCGCTGTGCCCCGCGCTGCGCTTTGCCATGCACACCGGCTCGGCGGAGTACACGCTGCCGGACGAGCTGGAGGAGCTGGGCGACATCCCGCTGCTGCACAAGCCGCTGCGCGACATGTCGCCGCTGGCGGCCACGGTGCGCCGCCTGGCCGGCGCGGGCGCATCGGCCAGGGCCGGCCGGCGGCCCTGACACGGCCGGCGCCGCGACGCTTGCCCAGGGCCTCCCAATTGCTTCGCGCCTTGCCATGACCCGCATCCTCTCCATCGACGACGACACCGGCATACGCCGCAGCCTGGCCGCCTACCTGGAAGACAACGGCCACGAGGTGCTGGAGGCCGCCGACGGCCGCGCCGGGCTGGAGGTGTTCGAGCGCCGGGGGGCCGACCTCGTGCTGTGCGACCTGGGCCTGCCGGACATGAACGGGCTGGAGGTGGTGGCCGCGCTGCATGCGCGCGCGCCGGACACGCCCGTCATCGTCATCTCCGGGCTGTCGCTGGTGGGCGAGGCCGTGCAGGCGCTCAAGCTCGGCGCCTGGGACTACATCACCAAGCCCATCGCCGACTTCGCCGTGCTCGACAGCGCCATCGCCCACGCGCTGGACCGTGCCGGCCTCATTCGCCAGAACCGCGACTACCAGTCGCGGCTGGAGGCCATGAACCGCCAGCTCGCCCACACCCTGCGCCAGTTGCAGGACGACGAGGAGGCCGCCCGCAACCTGCAGCAGCGGCTGCTGCCGCCGGACGGCCTGGCCTTCGGCGACTACCGCTTCACGCGGCGGCTGCTGCCCTCGGCCTACCTCTCCGGCGACTTCATCGACTACTTCCCGCTGGACGAGCACCGCATCGGCTTTTACCTGGCCGACGTCGCCGGCCACGGCGCGGCCTCGGCCTTCGTGTCGGTCATCCTGAAGACGCTGGTTGGGCGCTACCTGCGCTCGCACGCGCGCGAGCGCGACCCGACCATCCTGCACCCCGCGCTGGCGCTGTCGCACATCAACCGCGACCTCTGCGGCGAGGAGCTGGACAAGCACGCCACCATGCTCTACGGCGTCATCGACCGGCGCGAGCACACGCTGTGCTGGTGCAACGCGGGGCACTTTCCGTATCCCATCCTGCACGACGGGGCGCAGGCGCGTTTCCTGTCGCATCCGGGGCGGCCGCTGGGCCTCTTCGAGAACGCGCGCTACCAGGACCATTGCCTGAGCCTGCCGCAGCACTGCCGGCTGCTGGTGATGTCCGACGGCGTGCTGGAGCTGCTGCCGCCGGCGCAATCGGCCGGCCGCGCCGAGGCGCTGCTGCCGCAGGTGGCCGAAGCCGACGGCGACATCGCGCAGCTCATGCAGCGGCTGGGCATGGAGCAGCAGGCCCGCCGCATCGACGACATTGCCTTGCTGGAGATCGAGCACCATGCCTGAGGGACGAATCCTGCATGCCGAGCGCGACGGCATCCACGTGCTGCGCCTGCTGGGCGAAGTGCGCTACCCGCTGGCCCCGGCGCTGGACGCGTGGCTGCGCCGGCTGTTCGAGGGCGAGGCGCCGCGCGGCTTCGTCATCGACCTGGCCCAAACGCAGGCCATAGACAGCACGCACCTGGGGCTGCTGGCGCGCGTGGCCAAGCGGCTGCGCCAGGCGGGCGCGCCGCGGGCCGTCATCGTCACCGGCCGCCCCGACATCACCGAGGTGCTGCTGAGCATGGGGTTCGACGAGGAATTCCAGCTCGTCGACGCCCAGGGCCGGCCGGCCGCCGCCGCGCTGGGCGGTGAGGGTGAAACCGTGGCCGAGGACAGCGGCGACGACGCCGACGACCACGCGATGGCCGACACCGTGCTGGACGCGCACCGCGCCCTCATGGAGCTCAACGAACGCAACCGCGAACAGTTCGCCGACGTGGTCGCCGCGCTGGAAATGGACCAGGCGCAGCGCGGGGAGAAACTGGTCTGAGGGCAAGGCGCAAGGCGCAAGGCGCAAGGCGCAAGGCGCAAGGCGCAAGGCGCAGGGCGCGTAACGGCATCCCGTAAGCCAAGGCGCTTCGCCTTTTATTTCGTCATTCCCGCGAAGGCGGGAATCCAGGAGGCCCCCAAGCCGGCCGCCAGCTCATGGGGCGGCGTCACGAGGTCTTAAACCGCGGCGTTCCTGCCTTGTCTCTTCGCTCCGGCGTGGGGCCGCCTGGATTCCCGCCTTCGCGGGAATGACGGCTTGGGGGGCGCTGCGGATATGTCTCCGGCTGGCCCCGAGCAACGCCGGCTGGCCCCGATCAATTCCCTCCGTACAGCACAACGCCTTCGCGCACATGACGGCACCGTGCTCCGCTGCCCGTCAACCTCCGCCGCACGTTCGCGAACCGCGTGTGCGCAGCCGCAGGCGTTAGACGGTCTAACACCGTGTTCAAGGGGCCCGTCGCCCAGCCTGACGCGCCGCCCACAATCGGCGGCATGAGCCGTCCTCCGCCTCCGCCCCGCGCCACCCCGTCCGTCGCCACCACCCCGCCTGGCGCCATGCCCGCCACCCCGCCCACCGCGCCTGCGCCCACCGGCATCCCCGCCGCCGACCCCAGCGCCATCCCGCTCGCCGCCTCTCTCGTCCCCGCCTTCGGCCTGGCCCTGGCCGCCGCCGTGTCGCTGGGCCTGGCGCGCTTTTCCTATGCGCTGCTGCTGCCGCCCATGGCGGCCGACCTGGGCTGGAACTGGTTCACCGGCGGCGCCATGAACACCGCCAACGCCGCCGGCTACCTCCTGGGCGCGCTGCTCGCCCCGCGGGCGCTGGCCCGCTTCGACGCCCGCGCGCTGCTGCTGGGCGGCGGCTTGGTGGCGGCGCTGCTGCTGGCGCTGCACGGTGCCGTGCGCCACGACACCGCCATCGCCGCGCTGCGCCTGCTCACCGGCGTGGGCAGCGCGGCCAGCTTCGTCAGCGGCGGGCTGCTCGCGGCGCGGCTGGCGGCGCAATCCGGCCACGCGGGGCTGCTGCTGGGC
>NZ_JAXOJX010000120.1:0-13720 GCF_034427735.1 Azohydromonas lata | reverse complement strand
GGATGCCACGGCGGCGGCACTGCCGCCCGCGGCGGCGCAGCAGGCGCCGGCCGGCGGCGTGATGGGCTTCCTGTCGCGCTCCTGGGCGCTGGCCTTGGGTGGCGGCGTGGCCGCGCTGGCGCTGTTGGGCGCAGGCTTCGTGGTCTGGAGGCGGCGCAACAAGCCGCATGCGGAGACGTCGTTCCTGGAAAGCCGGCTGCAGGCGGAGCCCTTCGGCGGCGCGGCGGCTGCCGGTGTGCCCGCGGCCGCGGCGGCGGCTTCGGAGACCGACCCGTACTCGCTGAGCCAGCTCGACGCCATAGGCGACGTCGATCCGGTGGCCGAGGCCGACGTCTACCTGGCCTACGGGCGCGACCTGCAGGCCGAGGAAATCCTCAAGGAAGCCCTGCGCGGCAACCCGCAGCGCCTGGGCATTCGCACCAAGCTGCTGGAGGTCTACGCCAAGCGCCACGACACCAAGGCCTTCGAGCAGGTCGCGCAGCAGGTGCACGAGATCACGAAGGGGCAGGGCGAGGATTGGGACAAGGTCCGCGAGATGGGCCTGCAGATCGATCCGGACAATGCGCTCTACGCCGGGGCCGCGGCGCTGGCCGCAGGCGCGGCGGTGTCGGAAGTGCCCTCGACCTGGAAGGCCTCCGATCTGCCGTCGCTGGCGCCCAGCGAGCGGCTAGACCTGGACCTGGACCTGGACCTGGACCAACTGGAGTCCGTGCCGCCGTCGCTGCACGACGAGGAAGCAGCGCCCGCGGCGCAGGCCGAGCCGGAGATCGACCTGGGCTTCGACCCGGAGCCGCAAGAGGACGTCGCGCCGCTGGAGCTGTCGCTGGCCGACGAGCCGCCGCAGCCGCTGGATTTGTCGCTCGCGGACGAGGAGCCGGTACCGCAGGAGCTGTCGCTGGCCAACGAGCACCTGGACTTGTTGCCGCCCGTCGAGGACGACCTGGGGCTGCCGACGCCGTCTCCGACCGCGAAGCCGGCCGCGGCGCAGGACTTGTCGTTGGCGGACGGGGACGACTTCACCCTGGATCACGCCGACGTGCCCTTGTCCCTGGGCGAGCTCGCGCCCCGCACCGCGGCTCAGGACGAGGACGCGCTGCCGGAGCTGGATTTCGGCCTGTCGGACTTCGGCGACGAGGCGCCGGCACCTCAGCCCACGGCCGCGCCGCAACCGCCGGCGGGTGCGCCCCGCGCGGCGGCTCAGGACGAGGACGCGCTGCCGGAGCTGGATTTCGGCTTGTCGGACTTCGGCGACGAGGCGCCGGCGCCCCAACCCACGGCCGCGCCGCAGCCGCCGGCGGCTGCGTCCTCGCTGCCGTTCGACCTCGACTCGCTGTCGCTGGACCTGGACGAGCCGGCTTCCTCGACGGTGCTGGACGATCTCAACATCTCCGGCTTCGGCGACGACGCCGACCCGCTGGAGCGCAAGCTGGAGCTGGCCGAGGAGTTCCGCCAGATCGGCGACACCGACGGTGCGCGCGACCTGCTGCAGGAAGTCCTTGCGCAGGCCAGCAGCGGTCCCTTGAAGGAGCGTGCCCAGGGCATGCTGGAAAGCCTTGTCTGAGGCTGTTCCCGAAGGGGCCGGCGCGCCGCAGTCGCCGCCGCCCCTGCAGCGCCTGGCCCTGGGCGTGACCTACCGCGGCACCGCCTACCACGGCTGGCAGAGCCAGCCCGACGGGAAGACGGTGCAGGACAAGCTGGAGCAGGCGCTGGCCGCCTTTGCCGCCATGCCCGTGGGCACCGTGTGCGCCGGGCGCACCGATGCCGGCGTGCACGGCATCAACCAGGTCGTTCACCTGGACACGCCGCTGGCGCGCGAGGAGTTCTCCTGGGTGCGCGGCGTCAACCGCTACCTGCCGCCGGACATCGCGGTGCAGTGGTGCCGTCCGGTGGCGGCGGACTTCCACGCCCGCAACAGCGCGCGCGGGCGGCGCTACCGCTACGTGCTGCTGGAGTCGCCGGTGCGCCCGGCGCTGGAAAGCTCGCAGGTGGGTTGGGTTTTCCGCCCGCTGGCGCTGGAGCCCATGCAGGCCGCGGCCGCGCTGCTGCTGGGGGAGCACGACTTCAGCGCCTTTCGCGCCGCGGGCTGCCAGGCGCTGTCGCCGGTGAAGACGCTGCGCCAGATCGACATCTCGCGCCGCGGCGCCTACTGGTCCTTCGACTTCGAGGCCAGCGCCTTCCTGCACCACATGGTGCGCAACATCATGGGCTGCCTGCTGGCGGTTGGGCAGGGCACGCGCAGCGTGGCGTGGATGGGCGAGGTGCTGGCCTCGCGTCGCCGCGAAACGGCCGCGCCCACCTTTGCCCCCGACGGGCTGTACTTCGTGGGCCCGCACTACGATGCGTGCCACGCCATCCCCGGCCACGTTCCCGCGCTGGACTGGCTGTCCTGACTCCCCGCCGCCCTACCTCCTTCCCCATGAGTCACCGCACCCGCATCAAGATTTGCGGCCTCACGCGCGAGGCCGACGTGGACGCCGCCGTGGCGGCCGGGGCCGACGCCATAGGCTTCGTCCTCTACGAGCGCAGCCCGCGCCGTGTGAGCCCGGCGCGCGCTGCCGAGCTGGCGCGGCGGCTGCCGCCTTTCGTGATGCCCGTGTGCCTGTTCGTCAACGCCGATGCGGCGCTGCTGGCCGAGGCGCTGCAGGCCGTGCCCAACGCGCTGCTGCAGTTCCATGGCGACGAGACGCCGGCGCAGTGCGCGGCGCCCGCCAGGCCTTTCCTGCGCGCCGCCAGGGTTTCCCCAGGGGTCGATTTGTTAGACTTCGCCCGGCAGTACCCGCACGCCCAGGGGCTGCTCCTCGACGCGCACGTCGAAGGCTATGGTGGCGGAGGCAAGGTTTTCGATTGGTCGCTCATCCCTCCCGCGCTCCCCGCTCCGGTCGTTTTGTCTGGTGGGTTGAGTGCTGCCAACGTGACCGATGGCGTGCTTCGCGTGCGGCCCTGGGCCGTTGACGTGAGCTCCGGTGTGGAAGTCGCCAAGGGCATCAAGGATGCCGCGCTGATGCACCGGTTCTGCGAGGCGGTGCGTTCGGCCGACGCCCAGTCGGCCGCCCTCTGAGCACCCGCCCCGCCTGCCAGCCTGAATGCTTTTGAAATGCTGAATTACGACCAACCTGACGCCAGCGGGCACTTCGGCCCCTATGGCGGTACTTTCGTTGCCGAGACGCTGATCCACGCGCTGGACGAGCTCAAGGGCGCCTGGGACCACTACAAGGCCGACCCGGAATTCCTGGCCGAATTCCGCCGCGAGCTGGCCCATTTCGTGGGCCGTCCCAGCCCCGTCTATCACGCGGCCCGCCTGTCCAGCGAGATCGGCGGCGCGCAGATCTTCCTCAAGCGCGAGGACCTCAACCACACCGGCGCCCACAAGGTGAACAACACCATTGGCCAGGCGCTGCTGGCCAAGCGCATGGGCAAGCCGCGCGTGATCGCCGAGACCGGCGCCGGCCAGCACGGCGTGGCCACGGCCACCATCTGCGCGCGCTACGGCATGGAGTGCGTGGTGTACATGGGCGCCGAGGACGTCAAGCGCCAGAGCCCCAACGTGTACCGCATGCACCTGCTGGGTGCCCGCGTGGTGCCGGTGGAGTCCGGCTCGCGCACGCTCAAGGACGCGCTCAACGAGGCGCTGCGCGACTGGGTGACCAACGTCGAAAACACCTTCTACATCATCGGCACGGTGGCGGGCCCGCACCCGTATCCGGCCATGGTGCGCGACTTCCAGCGCGTCATCGGCGACGAGTGCCTGGTGCAGATGCCGGAAATGATTGGGCGCCAGCCTGACGCCGTGATCGCCTGCGTGGGCGGCGGCAGCAATGCCATGGGCATCTTCTATCCCTACATCCCGCACGAGGGCACGCGGCTCATCGGCGTGGAAGCGGCGGGGCAGGGGCTGGAGTCCGGCAAGCATTCCGCCTCGCTGCAGATGGGCTCGCCCGGCGTGCTGCACGGCAACCGCACTTACCTGCTGCAGGACGCCAACGGCCAGATCACGGAAACGCACTCCGTCTCCGCCGGCCTGGACTACCCCGGCGTCGGCCCCGAGCACGCGTACCTGAAAGACATCGGCCGCGCCGAGTACGTGGGCGTGACGGATGACGAGGCGCTGGCCGCCTTCCACCGGCTGTGCCGCACGGAAGGGATCATCCCCGCGCTGGAATCCAGCCACGCCGTGGCCCACGCCATGAAGCTGGCCGCCACCCTGCGGCCGGACCAGCACCTGCTGGTCAATCTCTCCGGCCGCGGGGACAAGGACATCGGCACCGTCGCCGACCTCTCCGGCGCATCGTTCTACTGCCGTCCGTCCTGCCAGGGCCAGAAGGTGAAGCAATGAGCAAGGGCTCTGTTCGAATCGCCGCCACCTTCGAGCGGCTGCAGGCCCAGGGCCGCAAGGCGCTGATCCCCTACGTCACGGCCGGTGACCCGTATGCCGACGTCACGCCCGCGCTCATGCGCGCGCTGGCCGATGGCGGTGCGGACGTGATTGAGCTGGGCGTGCCGTTTTCCGACCCCATGGCCGACGGCCCGGTGATCCAGCAGGCGGCCGAGCGGGCGCTCTCGCGTGGCATCGGCATGCCGCAGGTGCTGGAGATGGTGCGCGAGTTCCGCCGCGGCGACGACGCGACGCCCGTGGTGCTCATGGGCTACGCCAACCCGGTGGAGCGCTACGGCGTCGAGCGCTTCGTGGCCGACGCCCAAGCTGCCGGCGTGGACGGCGTGCTCATCGTGGACTACCCGCCGGAGGAGTGCGAGGCCTTTGCCGCGCTGCTGCAGTCCGCGGGGATGGACCCCATCTTCCTGCTGGCGCCGACTTCCACCGAGGCGCGCATGGCGCACGTTGGGCGCATCGCCAGCGGCTACGTCTACTACGTCTCGCTCAAGGGCGTCACCGGCGCCGGGCACCTGGACACCGGCGCCGTGGCGGCCATGGTGCCGCGCATCCGCGCGCACGTGAGCGTGCCGGTGGGCGTGGGTTTCGGCATTCGCGACGCGGCTTCGGCGCGCGCGGTGGGTGAGGTGGCCGATGCGGTGGTGATCGGCTCGCGGCTCGTCCAGCTGTTGCAGGAAAGACCGAAGGACGAGGTGGCGGCCGCCGGCCGCCAATTCATGGCCGAGATACGCGCCGCCCTGGATGGCGTGGCGCAAGGAGCACATGCATGAGCTGGCTTGAGAAGCTGCTGCCCCCGAAGATCCAGCCGACCGATCCCTCGGAGCGGCGCACCATTCCCGAAGGCCTGTGGATCAAGTGCCCCTCGTGCGAGACGGTGCTCTACAAGACCGACCTGGAGCAGAACGTCAACGTCTGCCCAAAGTGCGACCACCACCACCGCATCGGCGCGCGCGCGCGGCTGGACGCCTTCCTGGACCATGAAGGGCGCTACGAGGTCGGCCAGGAGGTCATCCCGGTCGATGCGCTGAAGTTCAAGGACAGCAAGAAGTACCCCGAGCGGCTGAAGCAGGCCGTGGACCAGACGGGCGAGACCGACGCGCTGATCGTGATCGGCGGCTCGGTGATGAGCGTGCCGCTGGTGGCGGCGTGCTTCGAGTTCGACTTCATGGGCGGCTCCATGGGCTCGGTGGTGGGCGAGCGCTTCGTCCGCGGCGTCGAGACCGCCATCGAGCAGAAGGTGCCTTTCGTGTGCTTCACGGCCACGGGCGGCGCGCGCATGCAGGAGGGCCTGCTGTCGCTGATGCAGATGGCCAAGACCAACGCCGCGCTCACGCGGCTGGCCAAGGCCAAGCTGCCCTACGTCAGCGTGCTGACCGACCCGACCATGGGCGGCGTGTCGGCGGGCTTCGCCTTCGTGGGCGACATCGTGATCGCCGAGCCCAAGGCGCTCATCGGCTTTGCCGGCCCGCGCGTCATCGAGAACACCGTGCGCGAGAAGCTGCCTGAGGGCTTCCAGCGCTCGGAGTTCCTGCTGCAGAAAGGGGCGCTGGACATGATCGTGGACCGGCGCCAGTTGCGCTCCACCATTGCCCACGCGCTGGCCATGCTGCAGCGCCAAAGCGCCGACGCCGTCGCCTGACGCCGCCCCTGTTCCCGCAAGGCCGGCCGCGAGCCGGCCTTTTTGCTGCCTCTTACCATCCGCGCCCATGACCACCCCCCGCACGCTCGACGACTGGCTGGCCCACTGCGAAGCCCTGCATCCCAAGGGCATAGACATGACGCTGGAGCGGGTGGCCGCGGTACGCGACCGCCTGGGCCTGCGCTTTGGGGTGCCCGTGGTCAGCGTGGCCGGCACCAACGGCAAGGGATCGAGCTGCGCGATGCTGGAGTCCGTCGCGCTGGCCGCGGGCTACCGGGTTGGGCTCTACAGCAAGCCGCACCTGGTGCACTTCGAGGAGCGCTGCCGCATCAACGGCGAAATGATCTCGGCGCAGGCGCTGCTGCCGCACTTCGAGGCCGTGGAGGCCGCGCGCCAGGGCACGACGCTGACCTACTTCGAGTTCACGACGCTGGTGATCATGCGGGCGCTGGCCGAGGCGCCGCTGGACCTGGTGATCCTGGAAGTGGGCCTGGGGGGGCGGCTGGATGCGGTCAACGCCATTGACGCCGACTGCGCCCTCATCACCAGCATTGCGCTGGACCACACCGACTTCCTGGGCCCGGACCGCGAAAGCATCGGCCGCGAGAAGGCCGGCATCCTGCGCGCGGGCAGCGCGGCCGTGATCAGCGACCCGCAGCCGCCGCAAAGCGTGCTGGACGTGGCCGCCGCGCTGGGCGTGGACCTGCGCGTGGCCGGGCGCGATTTCATGCACTCCGGCGACCGCCAGCAGTGGCAGTGGAAGGGGCGCGGGCGCGCCTTCCACGGCCTGGCCTATCCGGCGCTGCGCGGCGCCAACCAGTTGCTCAATGCCGCCGGGGTGCTGGCGGTGTTCGAGGCGCTGCAGGAGCGGCTGCCCATCAGCGCGCAGGCCGTGCGCCAGGGGCTGGCGGTGGTGGACTTGCCGGGCCGCTTCCAGATCGTCCCGGGCCAGCCCGTGCTGGTGCTGGACGTGGCGCACAACCCGCAGTCCGTGGCGGCGCTGGCGCTCAACCTGGACCAAATGGGGTTTTATCCGCGCACCTTCGCCGTGTTCGGCGCCATGCAGGACAAGGACCTGGCCGGGGCGCTGGCGCACATCGCGCCGCTGGTGGACTGCTGGCAGCTCACCGCGCTGCCCACGCCGCGCGCGGCCGACACGGCCACGCTGCGCGCCGTGGTGCAGTCCGCTGCCGGGAGCAAGCCCGTGCAAGTGCAGGAGCATGCCGATCCGGCCGCCGCGCTGGCCGCCGCCCTCGAAGCCGCGGACCCCGCTGATAGAATCGTGGTCTTTGGCTCGTTCTACACCGTGGGCGGTGTACTCAAGAACGGGCTGCCGCGCCTGGGTGCGTCCCACGTCGGCTGAAGTCTCGGAATTCGTTCTTTCCCCACGGGCGCACGCCCACTCCCAGCTTCGGCATGCCCCTTTTTCCCTTCCTCAAGCGCAAGAACGCATCGGACCGTGAGCCGGTGGGCATGGCCTCGCCGGCCGAGCAGGTGCAGGCCGCGCGGGTGCGCGCGCGGCGCAGGCTCATAGGCGCTGTGCTGCTGCTCGGGGTGGGCATCGTCGGCTTCCCCATGCTGTTCGAGACGCAGCCGCGGCCGCTGCCCGTGGAAGTGAGCATAGAAATTCCGCGCAAGGACGGCGGCGCGCCGCTGGTGCTGCCTTCGCGCGGTGCACCCATCACCGAGACGGCCGACGAGGCCGGGCGCGAGGTGCCGCCCCCTGCGCAGACCTCGGCGGCCGCGCCTGCCATCCGGCCCGTCGCGCCGGCAGCGGCCAGTGCGCCGCGCGTCGCGGCCGCGCCCGCATCGGCGGTGCCTGCGGCCAAGGCCTCCGCGCCCATACGCGTGCTGGCCGACCCGCCGCGCAGCAGCGTTGCCGCGTCCGCGTCCGCGCCCAAGGAGCCCACGCGCGACCTGGCCAAGGAGCTCGCCGCACGCGAAGCCAAGGACAAGGCGGCCCGCGAGGCCAAGGAACGCGATGCCGCCCGCGAGCGTGAAGTCGCGGCCCGCGAGGCCAAGGAAGCCAAGGACAAGGCGGCCCGCGAAGCCAAGGAGCGCGAGGCGGCCCGCGAGCGGGAAGTCGCTGCCAAGGAAGCCAAGGACAAGGCCGCCCGCGAGGCCAAGGAGCGCGATGCCGCCCGCGAGCGCGAAGTTGCGGCCCGCGAAGCCAAGGACAAGGCCGCGCGTGAGGCCAGGGAACGCGAGGCCGCGCGCGAGGCGGTGGCCCGCGAGGCGCTGCGCGACCGCAGCAACGACAGCGTGGAGAAGCGCTACATCGTGCAGGTGGGCGCCTTTGCCGATGCCACGGCCGCGGGCGAGGCGCGCGCGCGGGTGGAGAAGCTGGGCATCCGCACCTTCACGCAGGTCGTGGAAACCGATGCCGGGCGCCGCATACGCGTGCGCGTTGGGCCTTTCGCCAGCCGTGAAGAAGCCGACAAAGCCCTTGGCAAGCTCAAGGCTGCCGGGCTGCCGACGGCGCTGCTGCCGTTGTAATGAATGGCTTGCCGGTACTGGGGTGGGTCGATGTCGCGATGCTGGGCCTGCTGCTGTGGTCGCTGTTGGCGGGGCTGTGGCGCGGACTGATTTTCGAGTTGCTGTCGCTGGCGGGCTACGTGGTGGCCTGGCTCGCGGCGCAGCGGTGGGCTCCTGCCGTGGCCGAGTGGCTGCCGTGGGAGGGCGCGCCGGAGGCCTGGCGCCGCGTGGCGGCCTTCGTCCTGGTGTTCGCGCTGGCGCTGCTGGTGTGCGGGCTGGTGGCGCGGCTGCTGCGCAGGCTGGTGCACGCCTCGCCGCTGGGCCTGCTGGACCGCTTGGGCGGCGGCGCGTTCGGCCTGGCGCGCGGGGTGCTCGTCCTGCTGCTGGCCGCCACGCTGGTGGGGCTGACGCCGCTGGCGCGCTCGCCGGCTTGGGAGCATTCGCACGGGGCGGCCTGGCTGCTGGTGCTGAGAGAACGGATTCAACCTGCGCTGCCGTCCGCGGCGGCGCGGCTTCTGCCGCTGCCCTGAGGGGGCGGCATCACTGAAGGACGCAAGACCATGTGTGGGATCGTCGGTGTCATTTCCCAGACGCCCGTCAACCAGCTGATCTATGACGCGCTGCTGCTGCTGCAGCACCGCGGTCAGGATGCCGCCGGCATCGTCACGATGCAGGGCACCAAGTGCTACATGCACAAGGCCCGCGGCATGGTGCGCGACGTGTTCCGCACCCGCAACATGCGCGCGTTGCCGGGCAACGTCGGCCTGGGCCAGGTGCGCTACCCCACCGCGGGCAACGCCTACAGCGAGGAAGAGGCGCAGCCCTTCTACGTGAACGCGCCCTTCGGCATCGTGCTGGTGCACAACGGCAACCTGACCAACGCGCATGCGCTGAAGAAGGAGCTGTTCGACATCGACCGCCGCCACATCAACACCGAGAGCGACACCGAGGTGCTGATCAACGTGCTGGCGCACGAGCTCGAGCGCAGCGCGCGCGACCTGCCGCTCACGCCGGACAAGATCTTCGACGCCGTCTCCGCCGTGCACAAGCGCATCAAGGGCTCGTATGCCGTGATCGCGCTCATCGCCGGCCACGGCCTGCTGGCCTTCCGCGACCCGTTCGGCATTCGCCCGCTGGTGTTCGGCGAGGTGGAGCAGGCCGAGGGCAGGGAAGTGGTGGTGGCCAGCGAAAGCGTGGTGCTGGAAGGCACGGGCCACCACATCACGCGCGACGTGGCGCCGGGCGAGGCCATCTTCATCGACATGGCTGGCACCGTGCACGCGCGCCAGTGCGCCGAGAACCCGTCGCTGCAGCCCTGCATGTTCGAGTACGTGTACCTGGCGCGTCCGGACTCGGTGATGGACGGCATCTCGGTGTACCAGGCGCGGCTGAACATGGGCGAGACGCTGGCGCAGCGCGTGATCTCCACCATGCCGCCCAGCGAGATCGACGTCGTCATTCCCATTCCCGAGTCCAGCCGGCCCTCGGCCATGCAGCTCGCGCAGAAGCTGGGCAAGCCCTACCGCGAAGGTTTCGTGAAGAACCGCTACGTGGGCCGCACCTTCATCATGCCGGGGCAGGCCAAGCGCAAGAAGTCGGTGCGCCAGAAGCTCAACGCCATCGCCAGCGAGTTCAAGGGCCGCAACGTGCTGCTGGTGGACGACTCCATCGTCCGCGGCACCACCAGCAAGGAAATCGTGCAGATGGCCCGCGAGGCCGGCGCGCGCAAGGTCTACATGGCCTCGGCGGCGCCGCCCGTGCGCTTCCCCAACGTCTACGGCATCGACATGCCGACCAAGGAGGAGCTCATCGCCCACGGCCGCAGCATCGAGCAGGTGCGCGAGTTCATCGGCGCCGACGCGCTGATCTACCAGGACGTGGAAGCCATGAAGCGCGTGGTGTCCGCGCTCAACCCGCAGCTCCAGGGCTTTGAGGCCTCCTGCTTCGACGGGCGCTACATCACCGGCGACGTCACGGCCGAGGACTTCGAGACCATGCGCGAGCAGCGGCAGTCGCAAGGCGGCGAGGAGGAAGAGGGCCCGGGCCGTTCGCGCCTGGCGCTGCAGAACGCGACGGAGCAGGCCTGATGGGCGGCGCTGACAGCAGCAAGCGCATCCCGCGCGTGGACCTGCCGGCCGACGTGCGCATGGACACCATCGCCGTGCGCGAGGGCCTGCCCGCCACCCCTTGGGGCGAGAACGCCGAGGCGCTGTTCCTGACCAGCAGCTTCAATCACCCGGACGCGGCCACGGCCGCGCGGCGCTTCGCCAACGAGGAGGAGGCCTTCGTCTACAGCCGCTTCTCCAACCCCACCGTCATGATGATGGAGCGGCGGCTGGCGGCCCTGGAGGGCACCGAGGCCTGCATCGGCACGTCCAGCGGCATGGCGGCCATCATGCTGGTGTTCATGGGCCTGCTGAAAGCTGGCGACCACGTGGTGTGCTCGCAAAGCGTGTTCGGCTCGACCATCAAGCTGCTGCAGGGCGAATTCGGCAAGTTCGGCGTGGAGAGCACTTTCGTGTCGCAGACGGACGTGGCCGCCTGGCGCGCGGCCGTCAAGCCCAACACGAAGCTGCTGTTCGCCGAGA
Organism: Azohydromonas lata; assembly: GCF_034427735.1. Taxonomy (NCBI): domain Bacteria; kingdom Pseudomonadati; phylum Pseudomonadota; class Betaproteobacteria; order Burkholderiales; family Sphaerotilaceae; genus Azohydromonas; species Azohydromonas lata. Next base: position 2,628 of record NZ_JAXOJX010000120.1, on the reverse strand, counting down.
CGCCCAGCAACCCGCTCACCGAGGTGTGCGACATCGCGGCGCTGGCCGAGATCGCCCACGGCGCGGGCGCGCTGCTGGCGGTCGACAACTGCTTCTGTTCGCCGGCGCTGCAGCAGCCGGTCAAGCTCGGCGCGGACCTGATCGTCCACTCCGGCACCAAGTACCTGGACGGGCAGGGCCGCGTCATCGCCGGCGCGGTGTGCGCCAGCGAAGCGCTGGTCAACGACAAGTTCGTGCCCGTGATGCGCAGCGCGGGCATGAGCCTGTCGCCCTTCAACGCCTGGGTGGTGCTCAAGGGGCTGGAGACGCTGTCCATACGCATGCGCGCCCAAAGCGAGAAGACGCTGGCGCTGGCGCGCTGGCTGGAGGCGCAGCCGCAGGTGAGCAAGCTCTACTACCCGGGGTTGCCCTCGCATCCGCAGCACGAGCTGGCCATGCGCCAGCAGTCGGGGCTGGGCGGGGCGGTGGTGAGCTTCGTCGTCCAGGGCGATACGCCGGAAGCGGCGCGCGCCAACGCCTTTGCCGTGATCGATGCCACGCGCATCTGCTCCATCACCTCCAACCTGGGCGACACCAAGACCACCATCACGCACCCGGCCAGCACCTCGCACGGCCGGCTGACCGAAGCGCAGCGTCTGTCCGCAGGCATCACGCAAGGCATGATCCGCGTGGCCGTGGGCCTGGAAGACGTCGAAGACCTCAAGGCCGATCTCGCGCGCGGCCTGCATTCACTGTGACCGCATGACCACCGTACGCACCCGCTTTGCTCCGTCGCCCACGGGCTTCATCCATCTGGGCAACATCCGCTCGGCGCTCTATCCCTGGGCGTTCGCGCGTGCCAACAACGGCACGTTCATCCTGCGCATCGAGGACACCGACCTGGAGCGCAGCACGCAGGCCGCGGTGGACGTGATCCTGGAAGGCATGCAGTGGCTGGGCCTGAGCCACGACGAGGGCCCGTTCTACCAGATGCAGCGCGTGGACCGGTACAAGGAAGTGCTGGCCCAAATGCTGGAGCAGGGCCTGGCGTACCGCTGCTACATGAGCAGCGCCGAGCTCGACGCGCTGCGCGAGCGCCAGATGGCGGCCAAGCAAAAGCCCCGCTACGACGGCACCTGGCGCCCCGAGCCCGGCAAGACGCTGCCGCCGGTGCCTGAAGGCGTGTTGCCGGTGATCCGCTTCCGTGGTCCGGTGGGCGGCAGCGTGAGCTGGGATGACAAGGTCAAGGGCCGCATCGAGTTCAGCAATGACGAGCTCGACGATCTCATCATCGCCCGCCCGGACGGCACGCCCACCTACAACTTCTGCGTGGTGGTGGACGACATCGACATGGGCATCACCCACGTCATCCGCGGCGACGACCACGTCAACAACACGCCGCGCCAGATCCACGTCTTCCGCGCCCTGGGCAAGGAGCCGCCGGTGTACGCGCATCTGCCCACCGTGCTCAACGAGCAGGGCGAGAAGATGAGCAAGCGCAACGGCGCCAAGCCCGTCACGCAGTACCGCGACGAGGGCTTTCTGGCCGACGCCATGGTGAACTACCTGGCACGCCTGGGCTGGAGCCACGGCGACGAGGAAATCTTCAGCCGCGAGCAGTTCCTGCAGTGGTTCAACCTGGACCACCTGGGCAAGAGCGCGGGCCAGTACGACGAGACCAAGCTGCGCTGGGTCAACGCCCAGCACATCAAGCGCACAGCCGACGCGGTGCTGGCGCCGCTGGTGACCGAGCAGCTGGGCAAGCGCGGCATTGAAGTGCCGGAGGGCTTCCCGCTGGAGGCGGCGATCGCCTTGTTCAAGGACCGTTGCAGCACCACGGTGGAGATCGCCGATTGGCTGTCCATGTACTTCGTGGACGCACAGCCCGCCGAGCAGGAGCTGGCCCAGCACGTCACGCCGGCGGTGGTGCCGGCGCTGGCCACGCTGCGCGAACGGCTGCTGGCGCTGCCCGCGTGGGACAAGGCTTCCATCGCCGGCGCGCTCAAGGCCACGCTCGCCGAGCACGGCCTGAAAATGCCGCAATTGGCCATTCCCGTGCGCCTGCTGGTATGCGGCCGCGCCCAGACGCCGTCGGTTGATGCGGTGCTCGAGATTTTTTCTAAAGAAAAAGTGGCGGAGCGCTTGCAAAGCTCTGCAAAGTCACTATAGAATCTCATTCTCGCTTGATGAACAGCGCGAAACACGAAGCAGCAGTAAGTGCAAAAGCAGTGATTGCAGTTTCGTGGCCTCGAAAGGGGGTATAGCTCAGCTGGGAGAGCGCTTGCATGGCATGCAAGAGGTCAGCGGTTCGATCCCGCTTACCTCCACCACCCAACCAAAAGTCGGGTGAGGGCGCGAGGTTCATCAGGGCATGAAGGATTCAGTCCCCTTCGTCTAGAGGCCTAGGACACGACCCTTTCACGGTTGTAACAGGGGTTCGAATCCCCTAGGGGACGCCAAGTTTGACGGCGCTTGCAGGGCAACCTGGTAAGCCGTTGCCAACGCGGAGTGGTAGTTCAGTTGGTTAGAATACCGGCCTGTCACGCCGGGGGTCGCGGGTTCGAGTCCCGTCCACTCCGCCACAGTTTTTGGTTGTACCGAAGACGCCCACCACACCAGTGGGCGTTTTCTTGAGAAAATTTGAATTTG
>NZ_JAXOJX010000119.1:0-14171 GCF_034427735.1 Azohydromonas lata | reverse complement strand
GACGAAGACCACGCTGAGCGTGACGTACAGCACGCCGCGGCAGGCCAGGCCTATGCAGCGGTCCAGGAGGTTGAGGAAAGCCATGGGTCTCTCCGAAAGTTGAGTGGGCAGCCGAGTGGCTTGGGTCATCGGCGCCGTCTGCGCACAAGTGACAGGAACAAGGGCCAAGGAACTGGCGACAGGGACAGGGACAGGGAACGGGGGGCGGAAGCTTTTGCCGCATCCCGCCAGCTGATGCGCCCCGCCCCCTACCTCGTCATTCCCGCGAAGGCGGGAACCCAGGCGGTCCCCAAGCCAGCCGGCAGCCAGGACAGCGCAACACCGGTGTTCCGGTGGTGCCAACAGCTCAGCTCACGCGCTGTGTGGGACCGCCTGGGTCCCCGCCTCCGCGGGGATGACGAAGTGATGGGCGCGGCTCGTGAGCTAACGGCTGGCGGCTTTCAGCCTCTTCGGCTTACAGCGCCTGCGCCTGCTGCACCACGCGCTTGACGAACTCGCCCGTCGCACCGGCGGACCACTTGTCGTAGACGGGCTTGGTGGCGTCGATGAAAGCCTTGCGGTCCACGGTGTCCACCTGCACGCCCTTGCCCTTGAGCTCGGCCACGAGCTTGTCGTCGGCTTCCCGGGAGAGCTTGCGCTGCAGTTGCGTGGCTTCGGCGGCGGCTTCCTTGAAGACCTGCTGGTCGGCGGCAGAGAGCTTGTCCCAGGAGCGCTTGCCCATCAGGAAGGGCGTGGCCTCGTACTTGTGGCCCGTGAGCGAGAGGTACTTCTGCACTTCGTACAGCTTGGCCGAGGCGATGTTGGCCAGCGGGTTCTCCTGCCCGTCCACCACGCCCTGCTGCAGCGCGACGTACAGCTCGGCGAACTTGATCTGCTGCGCGTCCGCGCCCAGCGCCTGGACGATGTCCACGGTCATGCCATCGGGCGGCGTGCGCAGCTTCAGGCCCTTGGCGTCGGCGGGCAGCTTGATGGGGCGCTTGCTGTTGGTGACGTGGCGAATGCCGTTGTCCCAGTAGCCCAGCACCACCATGCCCTTGGCGGCGGTGCGCTTGGCCAGCTCCTCGCCCACGGGGCCGTCCAGCAGGCTCCAGGCCTGCTTGACGTCGGAGAACAGGAAAGGCAGGCCCAGCGCGGCGTATTCAGGCACCACGGTGGAGATGGCGCCCTGGCTGTTGGCCGACAGGTCCAGCGTGCCGGAGCGCAGCGCCGTCACCATGGCGGCGTCGTCGCCCAACTGCGCCGAGTGCGCCACCTGGATCTCGATGCGGCCGTTGGTCTTGGCCTTGACGGTGTCGGCGAACTTCACCGCCGCCTCGTGGCGCGGGTTGCCCGGCGCGGCGCCGTGGCCCAGCGTGAGCTTGACGTTCTGGGCCAGGGCCGGCAGGGCCAGCGTGGCGGCCAGGGCGAAGGCGGCGGCCGGGAAAATTCTGCGTTGCATGGCTTGTCTCCTGTGCTTGCCGTCTGTTGCGGCGTCAATCAGGTGAAGAAAAAAGCCCGCCGGCCTTTGCGGCCTGGCGGGCGTGGGCGGCGTCAGTGGATGAGCATCCCGCCGTTGACGTCCAGCGTCACGCCGGTGAGGTACTTGGACAGGTCGCTGGCCAGGAACACCACGCAGCCGGCCACGTCGTCGGGGTCGCCGATGCGGCCCAGCGGGATCTGCTCCAGGATGCCGGCGCGGCGGTCCTCGGGAATCTTGCCCTTGTTGATGTCCGTGGCGATGAGGCCCGGCGTGAGGCTGTTGACGCGGATGTTGTCCGCGCCGTATTCCCTGGCCATGGCGCGCGCCAGGCCCAGCACGCCGGCCTTGGCCGCCGAGTAGTGCGGGCCGCCCAGGATGCCGCCGCCGCGCTGCGCGGACACGGACGAGATGCAGACGATGGAGCCGCTCTTTTGTGCCTGCATCGCGGGCACCACGGCCTGCGACATGTAGAGGGTGCCGCGCAGGCTCACGTCCAGCACGGCGTCGTAGTCGGCGGCCGTGATGTCCAGCGTCTTGCGCGGCTGCGTGATGCCGGCGTTGTTGAGCAGGATGTCGATGCGGCCCAGGCGGCGCAGCACTTCCTGCGCGGCGGCCTCGCACGAGGCCTTGTCCGTCACGTCGGCCACGACGCCGATGTGCTGCGGCCCAAGCTCGGCCGCGGCGCCGGCGGGGTTGGCGCCCGCCAGGTCCAGGATGGCCACGCGCGCGCCCTGCGCGGCCAGCATGCGCGCCGAGGCAAAGCCCAGGCCGTTGAGACCGGCCCCGCCGGTGATGACCGCCACCTTGTCCTTCAGAAGCATCGCTTGTCTCCGTATGTGCTTGTGGTGAAGAGTTGGGCGGATTCTTCAGGCCGGCCTGCATGAGCTCAAGCGATAAGATTTCATGGCCACATGAACGGTTTTCATGCGGCAGTGCAGCATCCAACTTGCGTCACCCGCCGCCATGAGAACCTCCCTGCCCCCGCTTCCCGCCCTGCTGGCCTTCGAGGCCGTTGCGCGCCGGCGCAGCTTCGCGCTGGCGGCCACGGAGCTGCACCTCACGGCCTCGGCCATCAGCCACCAGGTGGCGCGGCTGGAGGAGTTCCTGGGCGCGCGCCTCTTCGAGCGCTCCTCGCGCGGCGTGGAGATGACGGAGGCCGGCGCCAAGTACCTGCAGCGCGTCTCCGGCGCCCTGCAGGCCCTCACCGCCGCCAGCGACGACGTGCGCCAGGGCGTGCGCAACACGCTGTACGTGCACTCCACGCCCAGCTTCGCCAGCCTGTGGCTGATGCCGCGCCTGGGCCACTTCTCGCAGGCGCACCCGGGCGTGTCGCTGTACCTCTCGGCCTCGCACCAGCACAGCGACTTCGCGCTGGGCCAGGTGGACCTGGACATACGCTACGGCGTGCCCAACTGGCCGGGGCTGACGGTGCGCCCGCTGTTCGAGGAGCACATCCTGCCCCTGGCCTCGCCGGCCTTCATGGAGCGCTACCGGCTGCGCGAGCCGGCCGAGTTGTTGAGCGCGCCACTGATCCAATCGACGGTGAGTGTGGTGCAGTGGGCCGACTGGCTCACGGCGCAGGGCGTGGAGCAGCCGGTGGAGCGCTTTGCCCTGCGCTTCGACCGCGCGCAGCTCGCGCTGGACGCGGCCGTCCAGGGTTTGGGGGTGGCGCTGGAGAGCAGCACCATCGCGGCCGGCCACCTCGAAGCCGGGCGGCTGCGGCCGCTGTTCGACGTGGGCCGCCATCTGGCCGTGCAGGCGCATTTCCTCGTGTATCCGCCGCGGCACGAGCAGCGCCACGAGGTGGCGCAGTTCCTGCGCTGGCTGCAGGCGCAGGCGCAGGCGCCGCAGGCCGGCCCCGGCGACGGGACCGGCGGCACCTGAAAAGCCCTCCCTGAGCTTGTCCAAGGACTCGCCGCCAACGTGGGCGGCAGGCGCTTGGACAAGCCCAGGATCAACGGTGCGGGTTCGCTGCCACGCGGCGGCTCAGTGCAGCGTGACCGGGGCGACCACCGGGCGTGCGAACTCGCGGCCGATGACGGTGCGGGCGTAGAAATAGTCCAGGCGGGTGCGGGCGTCCAGCGCGTCGATGTCCACGTGGCCGGCCTCGTCGCAGGGGAAGGCGAACACGCGGTCCTGCTGCAGCAGCGAGCTGTAGCGCAGCTCGAACGAGGCTTGAGCGTGCTCGGTGCGGGTCATGGTCGAGGCGTTCATGAAGGGCTCCTTGAAAGCGGTGACTGGATGCCCTTGGGTTGCGGGCATCCGCGCCGCCGTTCATGGTTCAAAAGCTTGAACCGCGAGGACCCGCCTTGCGCGTGAAGAAGGTCACACGGCCGTCTTCAGAGGGCCCCAAAAAGGAATGCCCGCCGAGGCGGGCATTTGGGCCACGCGGCCTGCGCGAGGCGCCTCACCTCACCACCGCGCAGCCCCCGCCCGGCCCGGGCTTGAAGCAGAAATCCCCCGTCAGGCTGGAGCTTTCCCAGGGGACCTGCACGCGGCCGGTCTCGCGCGCCACGCTCAGGCGCACCTGCTTGAACACCATCTCTATGGGCAGTCCCGGCGTCTGCAGCACGCCCAGGAGGTGCTTGGTGTAGAGGCTGTGCGGCTCCTTGGGGTTGTCCAGCGCCACGCCGCCGGGCGCGGTGGAGAAGGCCACCATGGAGCCCAGCGGCGCCTCCACCGGCGCCAGCCCGGCCGGCGTGGCGCCGCGGAACTTCAGCCGCCGCCCGTCCGGCCCAAGAATCTCGGCGCCGGAGAACGGGTTGTTGCGGCAGGCGTCCAGGATGACGATGTTGATGCCCTGCGGCAGCGCCCCCAGGCGCTCCAGCAGCTCGTTGAGGTCGGCGCTCTTGGCCGGCACCTCGTCCTCGGCGCGGATCTCGCTGTCCACGGGCAGCAGGTAGTTGCGGCCTTTCACCTGCAGGCCATGGCCGGCGTAGAAGATCAGCCGCACCGCCGCGCCGCGCGAGTCCATGGAGAAGCGCCGGAAGGATTCGATGAGCTCGCGCAGCGGCGCGTCCTGCACCAGCGAGACATCGAAACTCAGCGCGCGCAGCGCCTGCGCCATGGCCTGCGCGTCGGCGGTCGGGTTTTTCAATGGCCCCACGCGGTAGGCGCTGTTGCCTATGACCAGGGCCACGCGGCGCTCAGGCGGCTCGGCCGGGGCGGCGCGCACGCCGGCCGCGGCCAGCAGCGCGGCCCCGCACAGGGAGCGTCGCAGCGGCTGCATCGCGTGCCGGCTCCCGGTCCGGGGCGTCACTGCCGCGCCGGCAGGCCGTCCACGACCGCCACGCCGTCCACGATGGGGTTCACCTTGAGCTGCGCGGTGATGGCGTCCAGCCGCTGCGCCGGCACGCGCACGTAGTAGTCGCCCAACTGCCCCGGCCCGGCGGCCAAGCTGCCGTTGATGCCCACCAGCAGCATGCGGATGTCGGCCTCGCGGGCATCGGCCTTGAAGTTCAGCTTCAGGTAGGGGCCCTGCTCCAGCGGCGCCGCATCGCTGCGCAGCGTGCGCAGCTCGGTGCTGTCGTCCTCGTGGCGCTCCATGAGCTGCACGATCACCAGGCCCTGCACCGCCACCAGCGCCAGCGCGCCGGCCAGCGCGGGCCGGACGATGGACGGCGGCACCAGCGAGGCCAGCGCGCCGCGCAGCCGCTCCCACAGGCCCGGCTGCACCGCCGCGCGCCGCACGCCCTGCGGCGCGGGCCCTTCCGTGCGAATGCGCCGCAGCGCGCGCTCCAGGCCCACTTCGGCCGACACCGGCGGCACGTCCTCGCGCACGCGGGTCTGCAGCGAGCGCAGCCACTGCGCCTCGGCCTGTGCGTCGGGATGGGCCTGCAGCCAGCGCTCCACCTGCTCGCGCTCGCTCTCGGCCAGCGTGCCGTTGACGTAGAACGGCAGCAGTTCTTCCAGGCGTTGGTCGTTCATGGCGCTGCTCCTGAGAGGGATCCGCCGCCTTCGCGCTCCAACAGCAGCTTCAGGCAGTTGCGCAGCTTCTGCCGCGCGTGAAAGAGCCGGGTCTTGACGGTGTTCTCGGGGCAGTCCTGCACCTGCGCCACCTCGGCCAGCGCCATGCCTTCGTAGAACACGAGGTGGATGGCTTCGCGGTGCTCGTCCGTGAGCCGCTCCATGCAGTGCTGCACGCCCTCGCGGCGCTGGCGCTGCGCCAGCAGCTCGAAGGCGCCGGCGTCCTCGCTGGCCACCACTTCCGCGATGTCCTGCAAGTCCTCATGGATCGCGTCGGGCTTGCGCGAGCGGAAGGCCATGAGCACCTTGTTGCGCGCAATGCCGATGAGCCAGGTGCTGAACAGCGAATCGCCGCGAAAGCGATCCGGTGCCTTCCAGACTTCGTACAGGGTGTCGGCCACGATTTCCTCCGCCTGCGCTTCGTTACCGAGTTTTCGGATCACGTAGGCATAAAGCCGACGCGAGAAGGCCCTGTAGAGCTCGCGGAAAGCGGCCTCGTCGCCCTGGCTTATGCGCGCCAGCAGCCGCAGCACCTCGTCGTTGTCCATGGTGGAAGTGCGCCGATGGCACGGGGAGCGGTAGAGGGTTCATGGTAGAGGCCGCCTTGTTGAATGGGAACCGCGTGGACGGCGTGTGCCGGGCAGGCTCACTCGCCGCGGAATTGCACGCGGCGGTTCTGCGGCGCATGCGGGTCGCGGCCGGGCAGCGGGTCGTACTCGCCCAGGCCCACCGCGCGCAGCCGCGCCGGCGCTATGCCGTACTGCGCCACCAGGTAGCGCCGCACCGACTGCGCGCGCCGCAGCGAGAGCTGCTCGTTGTAGACCTGGGAGCCGGCGGCGTCGGTGTGGCCTTCGATCAGCACCGCGCGGCTGGCCGGGAGCAGCTTGATGCCCTGGGCCAGCGCGTCGAGCTGGCGCCGCGCCGCGGGCAGGAGGTCGGCGGAGTTGAAGGCGAATTGCACCGGCAGCGCCAGGGCCGACGTGCTTTGCGCCGCCGCGGGGGCGCCATCGGCCGCGGCGGCAACCGTGGCGGCGGCCGTGGAGGGATGGGCACCGGGGTCCGCCTGGCCCGTGGTGGCCAGCGCCATCTGCTGCGGGGCGGCGGGCGCCTCATCCAGCAGCCGCAGCGCGCGGTACTTGATCTTGCGCGGCGCGCCCAGGATGGCGGCCACGTCCTGCGGATCGACCGCCTCCTGCTCGCCGTAAAGCCGCACCTCCTGCGCACGCAGGGGTTCAGCCACGAGCGCGGTGGCGGAAGCCAGCGCCAGGGCCAGCGTGGCGAGCATGAGGCGGTGTTTCATGGCGGGTCCTTCTTCGGTGGGCTTGCGCAAAGGCAACGGTTGACGCTGGGTTGCCGCGAGCCGCCATGCGGTTCAAGGTTTTGAAGAGCCCGCCGGGCGCGATGCCCGCACGCCAACGCGCGCGCCGGGGTGCCGCTCCCACGGCACCCCGGCGTCGCCACGCAAGCGGCTTCAGGGCCGGCGCATCAGGCGCCGCCCTGCTCCACCGTCCCCGCCCCGCTGATGTCCTGCTCCACCACCGGATGCCCCCGGTAGCGCACGTTGCCCGCGCCGGCGATGCGCGCGATCAGCCGCTGCTCGGCGGCCAGCTCGGCGTCGCCGCTGCCGGCGATCTCGATCTCGGCCTGCCGCGAGGCCAGGCCCGCGGCCTGGTAGCCGCTGGCGCCCGCAATGAGCACGTGCTGGCGCTCCACCGCGCCGCCGTCTATGGCCAGCAGCCCGGAGCCGGCCAGGCGCACGTCCAGGCTGCGTGCGCGCAGCGCCGCGATGCGCGTCTCGCCGCTGCCGGCCAGCTCCAGCGCCAGCGCGGGCGTCTGCAGCGCGCCCACGTGCAAGTCGCCCGCGGCCTGGCTCTCCAGCGCGACCAGCGCGCGCAGCTTCAAAAGCAGCCGTAGGGGCGCCTGGGTCACGACGCGCCCGGGCAGGAAGCCGATCTCCAGCCGCCCGCCGCGCACCCCGACCTGCAGACGCGCCAGCACGGCCGGTTCGGCTTCGACGTTCAGGCTCTCCTGCGTGCCCTGCTCAATGAAGAGCTCGCCGCTGCCTCGCCACAGCACCGAGTTGAAGCCTTGCACGGCAAAGGACCGCTGCGCCGCCGCGGCGAGCTGCCATCCGCAGGCCCACAACGCGGCGGCGCCGGCCAGCAGGCAGCCGCGGCGGGAGAGGCGCTGCGCGCTCATCGCCGCCCCGGCGCGACGTCGCTGCGTATCAGGCAGGTCGCGTTGCCGGTGTCGGTGAGGATGACGGGGCGGCGCTTGCGGTCCGTGCCGCGCAGCTTCAAGCCGTCCAGCGACTCGCCGTCGAGTTCCACGTTGCGCTGCTCGAACAGCAGTTGCCCGTACTGCCAGCAGCGCAACTGGTAGCCGGCGGGCGGCGCCTCGGCGGCGGGCCGTGGCGGCACGGCCTGGCGGTCCACGTCCACGCGCCCGGCGTGGGCGGGCGGCGCCAGCAGCGCGCCCAACAGTCCCAGCGCGGCCAGCGCCGGCCAGGCTCCGGCCCAACGGCCGGCGCGGGGGTCACTTCGGTTGGACATGGAAGCTCTCCTGCGCCAGCGCCCCTTGGCTGGCCTGGGTGAAGGCGGTGCGCACCTGCTCCAGCGAGGCCCCGGGCAGCGTCTCGAAGTCCGTGCCCAGCACCGCCTGCGGCAGTTGCTGCGCCACGTCGCGCGCGGTGGCGAAGCAGGCCACCGTCTCGCTGGCGCCGCGCTCGTTGGCCACGAGCTGGAAGCGCATGCTGCCGGGCAGCGCCAGCGGGCGCGCCGCGGGCACCAGCGAGTCGCGGGCGAAGCGGTTCGGATAGAAGCGCTGCACCTGCCCCTTGTCGTCCTGCAAGTAGCAGTACACGTGCGCGTCCTGCGTGGGTTTGATGGTCAGGCTGAAGGCCTCGCCGCGCGCCAGGCGGCCTTGCGGCGCCGAAGGCTCCAGGGCCAGGCCCAGTTTGGCGGGCGGCTGCGCCGGGGCTTGCGCGGGTGCGGGCGTGGCAATCCACGTGGCCGGCTTGTCCGGTGCCTTGATCTTGTTGTGGTCGGCCGCGAGGTAGGCCTTGAAGAAAGCCTCGTCCAGCAGCGACTTCTTCTCCAGGCCCAGCTCGCCGCGGTAGTTGGCGATGGCCTCGTCGATGGCCGAGTTGAACTCGCCGTCTATGGGGCCGTCGTAGAAGCCGCGGCGGCGCAACTGGTTCTGGAACCACGCGATCAGCTCCACGCGGCTGCCGGCCATGGCGAAGTACCAGTCCGACACCTCGCGCTGAATCTCGGCGCTGTCCGCGGCGTTGGCGCCCAGGCAGCTCCAGTAAGGCGTCTTGGTGAGCTTGCCCATGAGCTCCACCACGGCCAGCTCCACCAGGCCGCGCAGCGCCTGCGACTGCCCTTCGGCCTTGCTCAGCGTCATGCTGTAGCTCACGCCGAACTTGTGATAGGCCGCGTCGCCGTCCACGCCCTTGCCGTGCTTGAGGATGACCACCGAATTGCGAGAGGTCACGCCGGGCAGGATGGACATGTCCTCGGTGCTGAGCACGCTCAGGTCCAGCCCCATGACGTTGGAAGCCGCGTCGCCGGCCGCGCCCAAGTTGATGAAGGGCGCAAAGCCGATGCCGAAGTCCTTTTGCTTGCGGATCACGTTCTCGTCGAACTGCGACACCGAGCCCTTGATGTCGTACTGCGGGATCACGTCGTACACGCTCTGGCGCTGCGCCGAGGCCAGGAAGCCGATGACGTTGGCCGAGTCCTTGCCGTAGGCATTGACGCGTATGGCGCGGCTGCGCCGCGTCATGTCGGACACGGCGGTGATGAGCATGTCGCGCGTGCCGGCGTTGACCTTCTTGGTCTGGTCCAGGATGTCCTCGACCAGCATGCTCACGTCGCGCACGCCGTAGGTGATGAGCAGGTCGTCCATGCAGCGCAGCGCGCCGGAGAAGCCGGTGATGGTGCGAAACGGCGGCAGCTCGGGGCCTATGGTCGCGGCCTGCGTGCCGGTGATGGTGTCCTGCTTGACGTCCAGCGTGGAGCAGCCGGCCAGCACGGCCACGGCGGCCAGCGCCAGGCCCAGGCGGTGCTTGGGCGTTGCGGTGCACGGGGATGCCATGGGAGACCTCATTCGCTTTCTTGCCTGCGCGCCCCGCTGATGGGGTGTCCGGCGCGAGCCGCGTTGCTGTGGGGAGTCGGACGGGCAGCGGGCCGTCAGCGGCAGCCGCCTCGTGAAACCATGTTGATGGCGTTGGGCGCGAAGATGAACACCTCGCGCGGCGCGCGGCCCGGGCGGCCGCCGGTGTCGATGTTGCCGATGTTCTGGCTGCCGCAGCCCGCCGTGTCGTCAGGCTCGCCGGGCACGTTGGCGGCACGGGCCTCGGCGGCGCGCTCCAGCGCGCCCTGGCGCACCTTCTCCTTGGCGATCTTGGCGCGAAAGCGCGTGTCGATGTCGAAGTTCTCCTCGCCCGCCAGGACGGGCGCGCAGGCGACGGCCAGCAGCGTGGTGAGTGCGAGGCCCTTGAGCGTGCGAGCGTTCATGTGGTGTCTCCAGGCAAGGAATGAGGCCGCGGCGCCCGGCCGCGGCCCTTGGGCCGTCGCCGCACCCGTGGCGGGCGCAACGGTGGCCGGACCGCCGGCACGGGCCCTTCAGCGCGCCACCCCCACGCGCTGCGTGGCGGAGCTGCCCAGGCCGGTGGAGCTGTTGGCCATGCCGTTGGCCACCACCGTGACGTTGTTGAGCACGCCCTTGTTGGCCGCGCCGCCGATCTCCTGCGTGGCGCTGGAGCCCAGGCCGGTGGAGCGGTTCGTCGCGTTGTTGGCGGTGATGGTGGAGCGCTCGATGCGGCCATCGTTGACGGCGAAACCGATGGACTGCGTGGCCGAGGCGCCCAGGCCCGTGGCGCTGTTGGTGGCGTTGGTGGCGTTGACCGTGGAGTTGTTGATCTGGCCGTTGTTGCGCACCACGCCGATGTTCTGCGTCGCGCTGGAGCCCAGGCCGGTGGAGCTGTTGCGCGCACCGTTGGCGTTGATGGTGGAGTTGCGCAGGCGGCCGTTCTGCTCGGCCACGCCGATGTTCTGCAGCGCGCTGGCGCCCAGCCCCGTGGCGCGGTTGCTGCCGTTGCTGGCGTTGATGTTGCTGTCGGCGATCTCACCGGCCATCGCGCCGAAGGCGGACAGGCCCAGAGCCAGAACAAGGGCGGTCGTGCGGAAAGCTTGCATGGCGGTTCTCCAAAGTCGGTCGCTGTTGAGGGTTGCGCGGTGGCTTGCGTTCTTTCGTTTTCGCTTGCCATCCGCTCTTTCAGTTGCAGCGGCGCCGAACCCGGTTCAAGCCTTTTTCGAAAAACCGAAAAAATCTTCAGTGCAGCTCGTACTCCACCAGCTCGAAGCTGGTGGCCTCGCGCAGCGTGCCGCCCACGCTGGTGGAGATGGTGCTTTTCACCATGCGCTTGACGGCCGGCGCGTACCAGACGGTCTGCTCCATGCTCACCGCCTTGCCCCCGCGCGGCGCCACGCGCCCGCTGAGCACGACCTTGAGCGCCCGGAAGCGGCCGGCGGCGACCTGGATGTCCTCCTCGCCCTCCACGCGCGCCTGCAGCGGCACGCTGAGCTGCTCCACCCGCCGCGACGTCGTGCCCAACGCCTCACCCGGCTGCCAGCCGCCCGCGGCCAGCAGGTAGGGCGAGAACTCCGGCGGCGTGAGCGTCCAGCCCGGCAGCTCATGAAAACCCGGCGCCAGCGCCGCCACGGCGGTGCGCAGCTTGGCGTCGGAGGTGGTGCTCCAGCTCTCGGCCACGCCCTCGGCGGTGAGCGCCTCCACGCGGGCGCTCACAAACAGGTCACCCAGGCGGAACTGGTCCTGCACCCGGTAGCGCCAGCGGTCACCCACGCGCGGCAGCGCCTGCGCATGCGCCACGCCGGCCGGCAGCGTGCCCGCGGACGGCGGCGGCGCGGGCACGGCCACCGGTGCAGCGGCCACGGTTTGCGAGGGTGGCAGCTCCGCCTGTGCGGGCAGAGCGGGCGAAGCGGCGGTGGATGGGCCGGTGGCCGGCGCCGCCGCCACACCCGCCCCCACGGTGGTGGCCGCTGATGCTGCGGCCACCGCGGCCGGCGCGGCTGTGAATGCCGCCAGCCGCGCCTGCGCCAGAGAAGCAAAACGGCCCTGCGGGTACTGGCGCAGGTAGGCGCGATATTCGTCGGCGCGGCTGGCGCTTGAAATGCTGTTCCAGAAGGCGATCTCGCCGGCCTCGTCGCCCCCTTGCGCCAGGGCCGGCGCCGCCACGCCGGGGACGAAGGCGAACTCGCCCTGCAGCGAAGAGCTTTCCCAGGGCACCTGCTGCTGCTGCGTCTCGCGCACCACGCCTTCGCGCACGCGCTTGAAAACCTGCTCCACCGACAGGCCCGGCGTGAGCAGGTGCCTGGCCAGGTGCGCGGCATAGACGCCGTTGGCGCCGCTGCCGGAGTCCGCCGCCAGCTTGCCTGGCGCGGTGGCGTAGGCCAGCAGCGTGCCCACGGGCGCGTCCATCTGCGCCAGGCCCTGCGCCGACACCGTCTTGCCCAGGAAGGGGTTGTTGCGGCAGGCGTCCAGGATCACCAGGTTGACGGGGCTGCGCGCATGCGCCATGCGCCCAAGGACGAAGCCCACGTCGATGCCGGCAATGGGGATCTCGTCCTCGCTGCGGATTTCCGCGTCCACCGGGATGAAGTAGTTGCGGTCGCGCAGTTGCAGCCCGTGGCCGGCGTAGTACAGCAGCGCCACGGTGTTCTCGTTGAGACGGTTGCCGAAGCCGCGCAGCGCCTCCAGCAGCGCGGCGCGGTTCAGGTCCTGCGCCAGCGTCACGTCGAAGCCGGCCTTTTTCAGCACGCCGGCCACCAGCCGCGCGTCGTTGACCGGGTTGTCCAGCGGATCGCCGCGGTAGGCGGCGTTGCCGATGACCAGCGCGATGCGCGCCTGCGTCACCTCGCTGCCCTCGCCCGCCCCCAGGGCCCGCCCCGCCGCGACCAGCAGCACGGCCGCCAGCATGAGCAGGTACAGCCATTGGCGCGGCAGCGGCTTCATGCGCAGGCTCCCAGCAGCCCGCTGAGCGCCTGCACCGGCGGCAACGCGTCGAAGTGGCAGCGCAGCTCACCGCCGGCGCTGGGGAACCACCACAGGCTGCCCGCAGCCGCCTCGGGGGCCGCGGCTTCGCCCGCCGGTGCGGGCAAAGGCGAGTGCCGCACCGCCTGCGCCAGCGTCCGCTCCAGGTCGTCCACGGTGAAATCCACGTCCAGCGCCAGGCGCATGGCGGCGTCCAGGGCCGCGAACCAGCCCGGCGCCGCCTGCGCCTGCGCCAGCGGCACGCCGGCCTGCGCCACGGTGAGCGGGAAGTGGCGGCCGACGCGGTCCACGCTGGGCATGACCAGGCCGGCCCAGGCGCCGGCGCCCAGCAGGCCCGGCGCCAGCCAGAAGCGGACGATGGGCGCCACCAGGTAGCCCGCCAGCCAGCGCCCGCCCAGCGCCTGGCGCGAGACGGCCAGCGCCTGGCCCAGCCAGGCGTCCCAGCCGACGATGAACGCGTCAGGCAGCCGGCGCGAGGCGAAATCGCCCAAATGCGGCAGCTTCCCGTACCAGCCGGGCAGCAGCGCCGCGGGCGTGGGTGCCATGGCGGGGGTCAGGGTCGTCACAGGTGTCTGGGACATGTGAAGGACTCCAGCTCGGTGCGCAGCAAGGGGTTGAGCGCCGTGGCGCTGCGTGCTTCGAAGCGGGCCTTGCGGCCCTCCACGTCAAAGACCAGCGCCACGCGGCCGCCGCCCAAGGGCTCCATGCGCACGCGGTCGAACAGCCGCAGCAGTGCCCAGGGGCCCTCGAAGCTGTAGCCGCTGCCCTGCCCGGCGCGCAGCGTCACGCGGCCGGGCGCGTCCGCGGACGCCGGCCAGCGCAGGGTCTGCGCCGCCTTGAGCTCGCGCCGAAAGCGCAGCGCCTGGCCGTCCACGTCGATGCTGAAGTCCGACAGCGCCGGGTCCAGCTCCAGCAGCCGCAGCTCCAGTTGCACGCCGAAGCGCCGGCCGCCGTCGCTGAAGAAGGCCTCGCGCACCTGCCGTGCGCGCTGGAAAGCCGCCGGCGCGGCGCTCTCGCCGTAGGGCAGCAACTGGCGTTGGACAAAGCCGTCCACCACGCCGCCGGTGCCGAAGAAGCGGATGAAGTCCTCGCGGGCCACCTCCTGCGCCGCGCCGCGCGCGAAGGGGTAGCGGCCTTCCAGCGCGCGGCTGCAGGCGGTGCCGACCTCGGCCGAGAGCTGGCGCGACAGCGGCTCGCGCAGCGCGGCCAGCGCCTGTGCACCGGCCGTGGCGGCAAAGGGCGACAGCAGCGCATTGACGGGGGCAGGCGCCTGCGCCGCGACGGTGGCCAGGTTCTTGAGGGCCGGACCGGGCGGCGGCAGGTTGCGGTTGCGCAGCGCGTCCTCGATCACGGTGAGCTGCTGGCCCGCGGCGCCCAGCAGCGACAGCGCGTCGTCCAGCGGCGCGGGCGTGCCGGCCACGAAGCGCGCCAGCGCCTCGTGGCCTTGGGCCAGCACGGGTGACGCCGCCACCTCGCGTGCCAGCGCGCGCAGCAGTTGCGCCAAGGGCGAGTCGGCGCGCGACAGCGCCTGCGCCAGCTCGATGCTGGCGGCCGGCGTGGGCGTGGGCGCCAGCCGCAGGTCGGAGATGAAAGCGTCCCATTGGCGCGCGTGGTCCGACAGGTACAGCCGCTCCACCGCCTCGGCCAGCGAGACGTTGGGCGAGGC
>NZ_JAXOJX010000118.1:0-14618 GCF_034427735.1 Azohydromonas lata | reverse complement strand
TTGAGCGGCGTCAAGCGGAACCAGGGCGGGACGGAGCGCGGACCGCAGCGCTCCCGGCGGCGCCGCGCGGCGTCAGGGCGCCGTGTCCGGCACCACCTGGGCCATCACGCCGGCGTGGTCCGAAGGCCACAGGCCGGTGGGCGTGCGTGTTTCGTTCCAGGCGCCCACCAGGCTGAGCCGCGGCGCCTGCACCGCGCCGCGCAGCAACACCAGGTCCGTGCGGCTGGACAGGCGCGAGAAGCGGTTGTCCAGCGACGGCGCCTGGCAGCAGGTGTAGCCGGCCAAGCCCGGGTGGCGCAGTTGCCAGGCATCGATCCAGCCGGCGGCGATGAAGTCGGTGTAGGCGTCATCGGCCGGGGCCGGCGCGGCCTGCGCGTTGGCCGAGAAGGCCAGCACCACGGGCAGCGCACCGGTGGCACCCACGGCGCGCAGCGCGGCACCGTTGTCGCGGCGGCGCTGGGCGTCGCGCTCGTCCAGTTGCGCGCCCAACAGGCGCAGCCAGCGGCCGCTCAGCTGCGCCTCCACCGACACCCAGGCCTGCCCCGTGGGCACGGTGCCCACGGGCGCCGGCGTGCCGCTGCCGTCGTCCTGGGGCTGTGCGGGCGCGTCCAGCCGGCCCGCGCGCGGATTGCGCCACTGGAAGACGGTGTTGGAGAGCCCGGCGCGGGCCAGGATCACGTTGCGGCCGAGCACCTGCACGCACTGCAGCGCGCCCTCGCCGAACCGGCCCAGCAGCGGCCGCGGGTTGAAGGCCGCCACCTGCGCGGCCACGCGGTAGTCCAGGCCTTGGGCGCGCAGCGCCTCGCGCAGGTCCTCCAGCATGTCCAGGCTCACCGTGCCCGCGGCGCAACGGCCGGTGGCCGGATTGAACGGTGCGGTCTTCCAGCGGTTGAGCTCCTGCAGGCTCACCAGCGCGGGGCGCACCTTGGCAATCTGCGCCGCCACGGCGCGCATGCGCGCCGCGGGCTGCGTGGCCTGCACCTGGCGCAGCGTCTGGGCCACGGCCAGGTGGTAGCTCTCGGCATCGCGGGCGCGCAGCAGCGCGGCGAAATCCGTGCCTTGGCCGGCGTTGTAGGTCATCACGCCCAAGGTGCTGCCGGTGTCCGTCTGGGCCTGGCCGGCCATGGGCCAGGCGGCGACGGCGGCCAGCATGGCCAGGACCCTCCCGCGAAATCGCTTGTGCATGCTCGATGCTCCTCGCACGCTGACCGCCGCCACGCGTGCTTGCCGGCGGCGCAGCGTGAGGATGGTGGCGCGGGGGCCTGGCGGCGGGTGATTCCAGGCGTTTCCACCACGGGGCGGGCTCAGCGAACCCACCCCTGCACGTGGATGGCGCTGGACAGCACCGTGCGAAGGGCGGGCCTTTGCGGGTTGTCGCCGGCGCGTTGTGCATGGGCCCCGCCCCTGCGCAGCGTTTGCACTCAAGCCGCCTACCATGGCCGCCCGTCCACAACCACCTGAGCCACCGCCATGCCGCCGACCCCACCCACCGCCTCCACCACGCCGCACGCCCCCGCGGGCGGCGCGCCGGCCACGCGCATCGCCGTCATGGGGGCCGGCGCCGTGGGCTGCTTCTATGGCGCGCTGCTGGCGCGCGCGGGGCACGAGGTGGTGCTCATAGGCCGGCCGCAGCACGTGCAGGCCGTGCGCGAACAAGGCCTTCGGCTGGAAATGCAAGGTTTCGATGGACACCTGCGCGTGGAGGCCGACACCGACGCCGCCGCCGTGCGCGGCGCCTCGCTGGTGCTGTTCACGGTGAAGTCCACCGACACCGAAACGGCCGCGGCGCAGCTCGCGCCGCACCTGTCACCGGATGCGGTGCTGCTGTCGATGCAGAACGGCGTGGACAACGCCGAGCGGCTGCGTGCCGCGCTGCCCGCGCACGAGGTGGCGGCCACGGTGGTCTACGTGGCCACCGGTATGGCCGGGCCCGGGCACGTGCGCCACTTCGGCCGCAACGAGCTGGTCATGGAGCGCAGCCGCCGCAGCGAGGCGGTGGCGCAACTGCTGCGCGAGGCCGGCATTCCGACGGAGGTGTCGGACGACGTGCGCGGCGCGCTGTGGGCCAAGCTGGTCATCAACTGCGCCTACAACGCGCTGTCGGCCATCACGCAAATGCCCTACGGCCGCCTGGCGCAGGGCGAGGGCGTGCCGGCAGCGCTGGACGACGTGGTGGCCGAGTGCCTGGCCGTGGCCGCCGCCGACGGCGTGCAGGTGCACGGCGACCTCCACGCCGCCGTGCACCGCATCGCGTCGACCATGCCGGGCCAGGTCTCCTCCACGGCGCAGGACGTGGCCCGAGGCAAGCCCAGCGAAATCGACCACCTCAACGGCTATGTGCTGCGCCGCGGCGCCGCGCTGGGCATTCCCACCCCGGTCAACCGGCTGCTGCACGCGCTGGTGAAGCTGCTGGAGGGGCGCTGCGCCGTCACGACAGCTTGACGATGCGCGCCTGCGAAGGCACCAGCCGGTTCGCGTCCGCCGGGGCCAGCGGGTTTTTCTGGAGCACGAACATCAGGTAATAGCCCGGCGGCATTTCCGTGGCGCTGGTGGGCGCCGAGACCGTCAGCGCCGTGCCGTTCTGGGTGAACGGCAGGGTTTTGATGCGCTGCTCGTTGTTGAAGGAATGGGTGGCGGAGCCGGTGCGCACCATCACCACCTTTTCCACCGCCGTGGTATTGCCCATGGTGACGGCGAAACTGCTGTTCCGGCTCACCGCCGTGGGGGCCGCATTCACCACCGGCCGCGCGGCCCAACTGCCGTCGGGGTTGAACAAATAGGGCGGGAAATACACCTCGGCATTGAGATTGCGCACCGGCCCGGGCGATCCGCCGCCGCCGGTCAGCACCGCGCCGCTGGGCAGCAGCAGCGAGGCGTTGTGGTACATGCGGGGTTTTTGCGCGTTGGCCGCCATGGTCCATTGCCCCGTGGCCGGATTCCACAATTCCGTGGTCTTGACGGCATCCGCCAGCGCGTTGGCATTGACCGAGCCACCGTTGAACCACACCGAACCGTCGGCCAGCACGGTGGCAAAACCCCATTTGCGGCCGGTGCTGATCGGGTTGGTGGTGCGTGAGATCACAGGCTGCGCACCGTTGATGTCCACCAGCGACACGATATTGTCGTTGCGCACCGAAAGTATTTTGCCCGGCGCGTACATCAGCGACGGCAAATTCCAGTTGGCACCAGGCAGCTTGCCGGTCAACTGCGTGAGCGTGCCGGTGCCGGCCGGGTCCAGCGCGTGGAAATTGCCCTCGTGCGTGATGGTGAGAATCTTGCCGTCCGGCGCCAGCCACGATTTCGGATACCACCAGTTGTTGCCGTTGACGGCGCCGAATACCGCGTCGCTCTTGGCCGTGGCGAGGGTGCGCCAGCCCGTGCCGGGCACGTAGATTTCCGGCGTGGTGGCATAACTCACGCTGGTGCCGGGAATGGTCTTGGTGCCGGGATAATACAAATCGTCCCGCCCGCCCATCACCACCACCTCGCCCTGCGACGTGGTCACCGCCGTGGCGTACCAGCGGCGCGCGGCCATGGGCGTGGCCTCCTTGCGTACGGTATTGTCGGCCGGGTTGAAGAAATTCAGGTCGCCATTGGCATAATTGCGCTTGCCGTTGACGATACGATCGCCACCCGCCAACAAAACCTGCCCATTGCTGGGCAATATCAATTGGGTGCTGCAAAACAAATCCGTGCCCGTGGTGTTGGCGAGCAATTGATGGGGCGAGCTGGCTTCACCCGGCACGTTAGGGTTCCAATTCGGGTCCCAGACCGAATAACTGAATTGCGCGCCCTGCACGCCTTTATCGTCGGTGCCATAACTCAATACCCGGCCGTCGGGCAGCAGCACCATGTGAATGGGCATCACGGGCCAGGCCACGGCGGGGCCGAAGGCGCCGGCCGTGAATGCCGCGCTGGAAGTGGCTTGCGGCCGGTAAACCGTCATGAGGTCGCCATTGGCGGCCATTTGCCTGAGCGTTTCCGCCAGCACGGTGGACGTGCTCACCGGGCCGGAGCCGAAATCCACCGGCGCGTCCACGTCGGTTTCCTCCACGTCCACCGCGGGCATATTGGTGGGCGTGCCGGCATCCGTACCAGTGCCGGTACTCGGCGTATTGTCGGTACTTGGCGTATTGCCGGTGCTCCCGGTATTCGCGGGCGTCGCACCCGTGCTGCCACCCCCGCCACCGCCGCAGGCCGCCAGCGCGGCCACGATCGAAAGGTACAAGGCTTGCCGGGGAAGACGGGTCGCAAAAATAACCAGAGGATTTTGTCGGATCATCGTATCGGGCCTGCGTTTCATTATCTGCCGGCCCCTTGCGGGACCGCTTCCAAGGTCCGACACCTTGCTGAATATTCAATTCCTTAAACACCCCACATCCCGACGGGGGTTGTGGCGGCATGTTTCTCGTGATTCACCCGGTAAACCCAAAAAAATCCCAGGTTTCTTCATGTAGTGCACGAACGAATTGCTGCGCTTTTCAGATCACAAAACTCGGACCAATTCAAAACACTTGCAATTGCACGCAAGGCGAGATTTGTTTGCCGCCTTGTAAAGCTCCAGGCGCGCGGCAGTGCGGCAAGGCCGGCGCAGGATCAAACGGTGGAGGCCGCTGCAGCAGATTCGGCAGATGAGGCCGCAGCGGCGCGGCACGGTGCGGCGTTCAGCGACAGCGCGCCGGCATCCTGGGCCGTGGCCGGCTGGGCGAAGACCACGCGGTTGCGGCCGCCGGTCTTGGCGGCGTAGAGAGCGCGGTCGGCACAGCGCTGCAGCGAGGGCACGTCCTGCGCGTGATGGGGAAAGACGGCCACGCCAATCGAGGCCGTCACGTGGAAGGTGGCGCTGCCGTAGGTGATGGACAGCGCCTCCACGCTGCAGCGCCAGAACTCGGCGCGCTCGTGCAGCGCGGGCTCGTCCAGCCCGGGCAGCAGCAGCATGAATTCCTCGCCGCCGTAGCGGCAGGCGATGTCGCCGCCCCGGCAGTTCTCCCTGAGCAGCCGTCCCAGGCGGCGCAGCAGCTCGTCGCCGCCGGCATGGCCGAAGGTGTCGTTGACGCGCTTGAAGTGGTCCACGTCCAGCATCACCAGCGCCAGCGGGTAGTGGTAGCGGCGCGCGCGGGCCAGCTCGTGCTCCAGCGTCTCGTCCATGTAGCGGCGGTTGAACATGCCGGTGAGCGGATCGCGGACGGCCTGCTCGTGCAGCCGGGCCTGCAGCGCCTCGATCTCGTGCACGCGGGCCTGCAGCGCCGAGTGCGCCAGGCGCAGCCGGTGGTTGAGCCGGCGCAGGTAGGCCACCACGCCGCCCAACACCAGCGTGGCCGCCGCGAACACGGCCAGCGCCACGTACAGCCTGGACGGCCGTGGCGCGGCCGGGCTGTAGATGAAGCCCTTGAGCTCCGTGCTCTTGAGCATGCCCAGCTCCTGGTAGACCTCGGCGATGTGGAGCCAGCGCCCGGGATTGACCTGGCCGATCTCCACCAGCTCCGGCTGCATCAGGCGCTGCATCTCCTTGGCCTCGAACAGCAGGTGCTCGCGGCCGTGGCGGCGGCTGTAGCGCTCCAGGATGAGGTCGGCCACCTCCTCCGGATGCGCCATGGCGTACTGCCAGCCCTTGAGGCTGGCCTCGCGGAAGGCTTTGGCGCGCGCGGGGTGCTGGCGGATTTCCTCTTCGGTGGTGAAGAGGTTGTCGCCGTAGAAGTCGATGCCGGCCGAGCGCGGCGTGAGCACGGTGAAGGGCTTGCCGGCAGCGCGCACGTCGAAGAGCTCGTCCGTGGAGTAGGCGGAGATGGCGTCCACCTTGCCCGCGAGCAGGTCCGCGGCGCTGAAGTCGTGCGGCACGAACCTGAGCTGTTCCGGGTGCACGCCCTCCTTGTGCAGGTAGGCGAAGAGCTCGTCGGCCGAAGCCTCCTGCATCACGCGCTTGCCCACGAGCGCGTGCACGTGGTCCACCTCGCCGCGCGCGATGTAGATGTTGGGCGAATGCTGCAGGACGACCGCCAGCACCACCAGCGGGCGGCCCAACTGGCGCAGCAGCACCAGGCTGGAGTCGCCCACGCCGTACTGGGCGCGGCCCTCCAGCACCGGGGTGGCGCTGTCCTGCTCGGGTCCGGCTTCCGCCAGCGTCACGTCCAGCCCGGCCTGGCGGTAGTAGCCCTGCTGCAGCGCCGCGTAGTAGCCGGCGAACTGGAACTGGTGCTTCCACTTGAGCTGCAGCGTCACCGCCTGCAGCGGCTGGCCGCCCGCCGCGGGCTGCGCCTGCACGCGCACCGCGGCCGGCCAGATCGCGCAGGCCAGGGCCAGCAGGGCGGCCCATGCCGGCCACAGCAGACGTGCACGCTCGACCTGCGCCGCGCCCGGGGAAGAAGCCAAGCTCGAACCCCAGTGCGCGTCGGCCAACGAACTGCCGGACTGGCGACGCGACGCTCGGATCATGGCCGGCAGCCTAAGCGTTGGGCGCGCGGCCTCGCTTGACATGGAACAAGAAGGCGCAAACAGCGCCTTGAACATGGCGGGTTCCAGCAAATCGTTCACGCCGCGGCAAAGACCCCTGGCCGTGATGCACTGCAACAAGACGGGTATGGCGGTTGCCGCGGGACACCCCTGACCAACTCACCGGAGGGCTTTCCCATGGCCATCGGCATCACGGACCGCCGCAACTTCAAACCCATCGCCCGCCTCCTGGGCGCCGCCGCCGTGCTCGGCGCCTCTTGGGCGGTGACGCGCGTCATGACGGCGCGGGCGCAGGCGCAAAACCCGCCGCAGGGGCAGTTCGTGGAGGTGCAGGGCCTGCGGCTGCACTACACGGTGCACGGCGACGCGGCGCACCCCCCGCTGGTGCTGCTGCACGGCAACGGCGCCTCGGCCGTGGAGATGGAGATCAGCGGCCTGGTGGCGCACGCGGCGCGGCACTTCCGCGTCTACGTGTTCGACCGCCCGGGCTACGGCCACAGCGAGCGGCCGGACCAGGGGCACCCCTGGACGCCGGACGCCCAGGCGCGGCTCTTCCTGGACGCGCTGCGCGCGCTGGACGTGCAGCGGCCCCTGGTGCTGGGCCACTCCTGGGGCTCCATGGTGGCGCTGTCCATGGCGCTGGCCGAGCCGCAGGCCCTGCGCGCGCTGGTGCTGGTGGCGGGCTACTACACGCCCAGCGCGCGGCTGGACGCGCCGCTCATGGGCCTGCCCGCGCTGCCGGTCATCGGCCCGCTGATGCGCCACACCGTCTCGCCGCTGCTCGGCCGCCTGCTGTGGCCGCTGATGCTGCGCCGCATCTTCGCCCCGGCCCAAGTGCCGCAGGCGTTCAAGCAGCGCTTTCCGACCTGGATGTCGCTGCGGCCGCACACGCTGCAGGCCAGCGCGGCGGAGTCGGGAATGATGATCTGGGAGGGCATCAAGCAGCGCCGGCGCGAAGGCGCGCTGGCCGTGCCCACCGTGGTCGTGGCCGGCGAAGGCGACCTGCTGGTGATGACGCGCTGGCAGTCGCAGCGGCTGCACGAGCGCCTGCCCCAGACCCGGCTGCACCTGGTGCCCGGCGCCGGCCACATGGTCCACCACACGCACACGCAGGCGGTGATGGAAGGCCTCTACGACGCCTGGCACATGTCGCAGCCGCTGGTGGCGACGTCGAGCTCGCTGGCCGAGGCGGCGCTGGCGCCGGTGGTGGAGATCGGCTCGGCGCGGGCGCAGCGGGCGGTATAGGCGGGTGTCAGTGGCTGTGCCCGCCGCCCCCGAACGGCTCGAAGCGTGCCTGCCCCGCCGGCTGCCCCGGCAGCGTCACGGACACGATGGCTTTCAGATCGTGCCCCGGCACGTAGGCGCCGCTGCCCTTGAGCAGGTTGTCGCCCGCGGGCTGCAGCGCAATCGTGGCCTTCTGACCGCCGGAAAGCACCGTGACGTTGCCGCTGGCGCCGGCCACCGGCACCTTGGCGCCGGCATGGTCGGTGACGTAGACGGCCACCGGCAGCGCCTCGCCCTTGCTGCCCGGGGGCGCCACGACCAGCTCGTAGTGCTGCGCTCCGGCGGCGCGCAACTGGCCGCCGTTGGCGGCCTTCATCTTGTCCAGCGTCGCGTCGTCGTGCGCGAAGGCGGCGCCGCCCAGCGCCAGGGCCAGCGCGGCGATGAGGGATGGGAGGGCTTTCATGGCATTTCTCCTGGTCGGGTTGGGAAGGAAGTCAAACAACGGGGGTTGGGAACGCGTCAAAAGGCCTGCGCGGGCGTGCCCGCCTCGCGCGCGGCGAGAAGCCGCTCGGTCGGCACACGGCCGAAGCGGCGGTACAGCAAGGGGGTCAACAAGGTGTCCAGCAGCGTGGAGCTGACCAGGCCGCCGAAGATCACGACGGCCACCGGGTGCAGCACCTCCTTGCCCGGCGCGTCGGCCGACAGCAGCAGCGGCACCAGCGCGAAGGCGGCCACCAGTGCCGTCATGAGCACGGGCGTGAGGCGCTCCAGCGAGCCGCGGACGATCAGCGCGTCGCCGAAGCGCTCGCCCTCGAACGCGCACAGGTTGATCCAGTGGCTCAGCTTGAGGATGCCGTTGCGCGTGGCAATGCCCGTGAGCGTGATGAAGCCCACGAGCGCCGCCACCGACAGCGGCTGGCCCGTCAGCCACAGCGCCGCCACGCTGCCCACCAGCGCCAGCGGGATGTTGCCCATCACGATGAGCGCCAGCACCGCCGAGCGGTAGCGCGCATACAGCACGCCGAAGATCAAGGTCAGTGACACCAGCGCCAGCAGCGCGATCAGCCGCGACGCCTCCTCCTGCGCCTGGAACTGCCCCTCCAGCGCCGTGAAGTAGCCCGCCGGCAGCGCCGTGGCCGCCAGCGCCGCGCGGATGTCGCCCACCACGGCCGACAGCTCGCGCCCGCCCGCGTTGGCGGAAATCACGATGCGCCGCCGCGCGTTCTCGCGGCCGATCTGGTTGGGGCCTTCGCCCTCCTCCACCTGCGCCAGGGCGGACAGCGGCACGGGGCCCGTGGGCGTCGCTATCAGCAGGTCGCGCAGCGCCTGCGCGCCGCGGGCGCTTTCCGGCAGGCGCACCAGCAGGTCCATGCGGCGCGGGCCGTCGATGAGCTGCGTGACGCGCTCGCCCTCGATGAGCTGCTCCAGGCTGCGCAGCACGGCGCCGGGCGCCACGCCAAAGCGGGCGGCGGCCTCGTAGTCCAGCCGGATCTTCAGTTGCGGGATGAGCACCTGCTTTTCCACCTGCAGGTCGGCCACGCCGGGAATGGCGGCGAGCCGGCCGCGCAGCGTCTCGGCCAGGCCGCGCAGCGTGTCCAGGTCGTCGCCATAGACCTTGAGCGCGATCTGCGCGCGCACGCCGGAGAGCAGGTGGTCCAGCCGGTGCGAAATCGGCTGGCCCACGCTCACCGAGGCCGGCAGCACGGCCAGCCGCGCTCTCAAGTCCTGCACCACGGCTTCGCGCGGGCGCCCGGACGGGCGCAGGTCCACGTCCATCTCCGTGTAGTGCACGCCCTCGGCATGCTCGTCCAGCTCCGCGCGGCCGGTGCGCCGGCCCACGTGCGTGACTTCCGGCACCTGCAGCGCGAGCTGCTCGGCCAGCGTGCCTATGTGGTTGGACGCCTCCAGCGAGGTGCCGGGGTTGAGCAGCACGTTCACCGTCAGCGTGCCCTCGTTGAAGGGCGGCAGGAAGGTGCGCGGGAAACTCAACGCCCCCAGCGCGGCCAGCACCACGGCCAGGCCGGCCGCCGACAGCAGCGCCTGGTCGTGCCTGAACGACCAGGCCAGCAGCCGCGCGTCCCAGCTTTTGAGCCGGCGCACCAGCGGGCTGTCGCCCACGTGCAGCCGCTTCATGCGCGGCAGCAGCCACAAGCACAGCACGGGCGTGACGGTGGTGGCCACCACCATGCTGGCCAGGATGGAAACGATGTAGGCCAACCCCAGCGGCGTGAACAGCCGCCCCTCCATGCCCGGCAGCGCGAACAGCGGCAGGAAGACCAGCACCACGATCAGCGTGGCGTAGACGACGCCGGAGCGCACCTCCTTGGAGGCATCCGCAACCACTTCCAGCACCGCCCGCGGTTCACCCAGCGCGCGGTTTTCGCGCAGGCGGCGCAGCACGTTTTCCACGTCCACCACGGCGTCGTCGACCAGCTCGCCAATGGCGATGGCCAGGCCCCCCAGCGTCATGGTGTTGATGGACAGACCGAGCCAGCGGAACACCACCGCCGTGACCAGCAGCGACAGCGGGATGGCCGCCAGCGAGATCAGCGTGGTGCGCGCGTTGAGCAAGAAGGCGAAGAGGACGATGGCCACCATCACCGCCCCATCGTGCAGCGCCTCGGCCACGTTGCCTATGGAGCGCTCTATGAAATCGGCCTGGCGGAAGAGGAACTGCGGCGCCTGCACGCCGGCCGGCCGGCTGCGCGCAAGCTCCTCCATGGCCTGCTCCACTGCGCGGGTGAGGCGCACGCTGTCGGCGTCCGGCTGCTTCTGCACCGAGAGGATCACGGCCGGCTTGCCCGCGTAGCTGCCGTCGCCGCGCTTGACGGCGGGCGCGACCTGCACGTCGGCGAGCTGGCGCAGCAGGATGGGCTGCCCGTCCCTCACCGCCACCACCAGGTTGCGCAGCGCCTGCACGTCGGTGCTGCGGCCGATCTGGCGGATCAGCAGCTCGCGCCCCTGGGCTTCGAGAAAGCCGCCGCTGGTGTTGGCGCCGAAGTCGCGCAGCGCGGCCGTGAGCTGCTCCTGCGTGACGCCCAGGGCGCTGAGCTGCGCCGGGTTCACCTCCACGCGCCACTGGCGCACCTGGCCGCCCATGGTCACCACCTGCGCCACGCCGGGCAGGGTGAGCAGGCGCGGGCGCACCACGGTGTCGGCGTAGTCGCGCACCGCCATGGGACTGACCTGCGCCGGATCGGCCGGCAGCGCCAGCAGCAGCACCTCGCCCATGATGGAAGCGATGGGACCAAGCTGCGGCACCACGCCGGGCGGCAGTTGCTCGCGCACGAGGTTGAGCCGCTCGCTGACCTGCTGGCGGTTGCGGTGAATGTCCGTGCCCCACTCGAACTCGACGTAGACCACCGACAGGCCGATGCCGGACGTGGAGCGCACGCGCGTGACGCCGGGCATGCCGTTCATGCCGGCCTCTATGGGAAAGGTGACAAGCTGCTCCACCTCCTCCGGCGCCATGCCGCCGGCCTCGGTCATGAGCGTCACCGTGGGCTTGTCCAGCGCCGGGAACACGTCCACGGGCATGCGCTGCAGGCTGATCAGGCCGAAGGCCATGAGCGCCAGCGCCGCGCCCATCACGAACAGGCGCTGGCGCAGGCTGAAATGGATGATGCGGTCGAACATGCGCGCGGCCCCTTCAGCGCACCTGCGCCAGCAGCGCCGCGCCGCTGGTGACGACGCGCTCGCCCGCCTTGAGGCCCTCGCGCACGGCCACCGTGTCCGCGCCCAGCGGCTGCGGGCGCACGCGGCGCGGCTCGAAGCGCTCGGGGTCCTCGTGCACCCACACCACCGTCTCACCGGCGGCATTGCGCGTGACGGCCGAGGCCGGCAGCGCCACGCCCTGCGCCGTGCCTCGGGTGCGCAGCGTCACCTTCACCGGCTGGCCCACGGCCAGCGGCGCGGCGGCATCCAGCACGCGGAACCGCATGGGCAGCGCCTGGTCGCGCAGCAGCCGGCCCGCGCCAGCCACCTGCAGTTTCAACAGGCGACCACCGGCCAGCCCTTCGGCTGACAAGACTTTCGACGGCAGCTCCAAGTCGTAGGCCGGCGCTTCGACGGCCAGCCGCGTGGGATCGACCACTTCGAACAGCAGCGCCTTGGCGTCCACCACCTCGCCCGCGACGATGTCCACGGCGCTGATGACGCCGTCCACGGGCGAGGCCAGCGGCTGCGGCGCGTCCAGCGCGGCGGCGAGCGCGGCCTGGCGTTTCTTCAGCGCCTGCAGCTCCACGCGGGCGGCCTCGATCTCCTTGGCCGGCACGGAGCCTTCGAGCTGCTCCAGCCGCGCGATGCGCCGCTCGGCCAGCGCGGTTTGGGCGCCCAACTCGGCCTGCTGGCCGACGCGGTCGCCGCGCTCCAGCGAGCTGGCCGTTGGGCGCAGCCAGGCGACGACCTCTCCCTTGCGCACCTTCTGGCCCAGCGCGGGAAACCCCTTGCCGGCCGGAACGACCGTGCCCGCCTGCGTGGCCTGGATGCGCCCGCCGCTGCCGGGCTCCGTGACGACGCGGCCGTTGAGCTCCACGGCGGCCGAGAGCGCACCCTCGGTGACGGGCACCGTGCGCACGGCCAGCAGCCGCTGCACGTGCTTGGGCACGAAAAGGCTGCCGTCGGCCAGGCGGGCAGAGGCTTCCAGCGATGCAGCACCGGCCGGGGCGGCGTCGGCGGCGTTGGCAGCCGGCTTGTTGACGGGGATCGCCGCCTTGGGCGCCTCGTGGGAATGGTCCTCGTCGCCGTGGGCGTGGGCGGTGGGGGCAAGGGCAGTCAGGGACAGCAGTGCAGCGAGCGCCACGCGGTGGACACCAGCCGCAAGCCGATGCGCCAACCCCACCCTGTCGTCATCCCCGCGCAGGCGCACTGCTGTCCGGGGAAGGTTGATAGCCGCCAGCCGGAGACTGGCCTGCGGCGTCCCCCGAGCCGTCATTCCCGCGAAGGCGGGAATCCAGGCGGCCCTCAAGCCGGCCGCCAGCTCATGAGCCGGCGTCACAAGGTCCAAACCGCGCTTTTCCTGCGTCGCCCCTTCGCTCCAGCGTGGGGCCGCCTGGATTCCCGCCTTCGCGGGAATGACGAAGTGGGGAGCGAGACGCTCCTGTTCCCGGGATGCAAGGACCAGCCAACGGCGAACCGTGGGCGCTTGCGGGATGCGACAGGCCACTCGGCGAGCGGCCTGGTTTTCGTTCTTGACCACGGTCATTCCCTCACCGTCCACCCGCCACGCGCCGCCGCCGCAGCGCCGACATCGCGGCCATCGCCGCTCCCATGCCGGCCGCGCCCAGCGCGATCCAGCCCAGCGGCTGCAGCCAGGCCGTGCGCGGCGTGCCCTCGCCCGCAGCGGGCACCGTTGCGGGCGCATCCGCAGGCCCGTGCGCAGGCGCGGCGGCTGGCGCCACCACCAGCGGCGCGCCCAACAAGTCCATGTCGCTGCCCGCCTGCACGGTGAACGTCATCGGGTGCTGACCAACGGCCGGGGCCTGCGGCAGCTTGATCTCGTAGACGCCGGCCGAGAGCTCGGCCGCCTTGGCGTTGGCGCCCGCGCCCTCCACGTCCACGCTCGCGCCGGCCACGGGCGCGTTGTCGGCTGCGGCGTCCAGCCACAGCAGCAGCCGGCCACCGGGCTCCAGCACACCGACCAGCTCGAACAGCTCGGAGTGCGCCGTCACGCGCGGCAGCAGCGGCCGGGCGTTGACCACGGCGGGCGGCCCGTGGTCCTCGCCCCCGTGGGCGAACACCGAGGTGACGACGAAGCCCAACAGCAGGCCCAGGGAAAACAGGAAAAAACGGGTCATGGCAGCACTCCAAGGGCTTGGCGCAGGCGAGACAAAGCGGCGGCGCGGGCAACTTCGAGCCGGCGCACGTCGCTCTCGGCGTCGAAGGCCGCGGCACGGGCGCGCAGCAGCGTGGGCAGATCGCTTTCGCCCAATGAAAAGGATTTGTGGATCAGCGCCAGCGTGTCGGCCGTGAGCGCGGCGCGGCGCGCGGCCAGCGCGGCCTTGGTTTCAACCGCGTCGCGCTCGCGCTGCGCCGCCTGCTGCTCCAGCGCCCATTGCGTTTGCAACTGCGCCTCGGTGGCCTGCGCCTCCAGCAGCTCGGCGCGCACCTCGGCGCTGTCGCGCAAGCGCCGCGGCGCGGAGGCCAGCGGCACGCTCAGCCGCACGCCCACGGCGGTGGCATAGGGCTCGTCGGCGGCGCCGCGCTCGCGCAGCAGCCGCACCGACACCTCCGGCGCCTCGCGCGCGCTGCGCTCCACCAATTGCAGCCGCGCCTGCGCCACGCGCACGGCCGCCGCCGCCGCGGCCAGGCGCGGATGCACGGCGTCGGCGTCTGGCGGAGCCGCTACCGCGGGCTCGGCCGTCAGCACGGCGGGGGCATGGGCGCCGGTGAGCGCGCTCAGCCGGTCGGCGGCCAGGCGCTCCAGCAGCCGCGCGTCGGCCAGCGCGGCTTCGGCGCCTTGCGTTTCCACCGCGGCGCTGTTGGCATCGGTGCGCGCCAGCTCGCCGGCGCGCTGGCGGCGCTCCACGTCGGCTTGCAGCGCGCGGGCGGATGCCAGCCGGCGCTGCTGCAGCGCGGCGTCTTCGCGCGCGGCGGCGAGCAGCCACCAGGCTTCGCGCAGCTCACCGGCAAGCTGCAGGCGGCGCGCTTGGCCGTCGTCGGCCAGGCTTTGGAGCTGGGCCTGCGCGACGGAGCGCTGCGCCTCGTGCTGCCCCGGCAGCCACAGCGGCACGCCGATCTCGGCCTCCAGCTCGCGGCGGCCGGCGCGGTGGTTGAAGCGGTCGTCCAGCGCGCTCAGGCTCACGCGCGGCGCGCCGGGCGCTAGGCCGCGGGCCAGCTCGGCGGCGGCCTGCGCCTGCTCGCCGCGCGCGGGCAGGGCCTGGCCGGCGGGCGAGCGTGCCCAAGCCAGCGCCAGCGCGTCGCGCAGCGTGGCCGGCGCGGCGGCC
>NZ_JAXOJX010000117.1:0-14639 GCF_034427735.1 Azohydromonas lata | reverse complement strand
GTTTGAACAGCTCACCGGCCATGTGCGGAGTACTGCCCGAGCCAGCGGAACCGTAAGACAGTTTCCCAGGGTTCGCCTGGGCGTACTCCACGAACTCCTTCAGGGTGGTGGGCGGCAATGTGGGGCGTGTAACGAGGTAGAGCTGGCTGTTGGCAAGCAACGCAACATGAACCAGAGACTTCGCCGGATCAAAACTCATCTTCCGGAACATGGAAGGGTTGATGGACTGGACTGCCGTCTGGGCAACCAAGAAGGTATGTCCATCTGCCCCCGCAGCAATCGTGGCCTCAGCTGCCAAATTGCCGTTCGCCCCGCTTCGGTTGTCGACCACGATGGGCTGCGCCAACGCCTCGGTGAGCGGCTGCTGCAATTGCCTGATGAGAGCATCCGCCAAGCCACCCGGTGGGTAGGCCACGATGAAGCGCACCGGCTTGCTTGGCCACACGCTCTGTGAACTGGCGCTGCCAGCTGCTGCGAAGAATATTGCCATGACCAAAGTCCGCCGGACCAGGAAATTCATGGCTTGCGAAGACGTCATATTGCAACTCCCGTTGTACGGCACGTTGATCAAAGGGGTGTTGCAAGGCAATATAGTGACTGGCTTGACGTAGGTCTAACCAGTTTGTGCAATGGGTATCCGGATCGTGCACCTGCCCATATGCCACGTTCACGGATTACTGCCGCGCAATCTCCACGGCAAAGTCATGAACTGCGATTTTTCGGCACATTCCCAATGACTGAACAAGGCAACCGGAGTTGTCCGTGGCGAATCAGCGTACCGGCAATGAAATTAGAGCTTGCGGGAGTCAGCGCACCAGTCGCCCAGCATGCGTCCGGACTCGGCACAAGGCGTGCCAAACCGCATCCGTTG
This sequence comes from Azohydromonas lata, assembly GCF_034427735.1. Classification (NCBI taxonomy): domain Bacteria; kingdom Pseudomonadati; phylum Pseudomonadota; class Betaproteobacteria; order Burkholderiales; family Sphaerotilaceae; genus Azohydromonas; species Azohydromonas lata. The sequence continues at coordinate 13,768 of NZ_JAXOJX010000117.1, read as the reverse complement.
CAAGCTCAGTCTGGAATAACCGCCGTTACCTCGATTTCAACCTTGGCGCGATCTTCCATCAACGCAGTCACTTCCACGGCTGTCATGGCAGCGTTGTAGCCACCCATCAGTTCGCGATACGCGGCCCCTACCTCGCGCGCAGCGTCCAGGTATTCCTGCTTAGAGGTCACATACCATGTCATGCGCACCACGTGCTCAGGTCGCGCACCCGCCTCCTTCAGCACAGCGATGATGTTCTCCAAGGCTTGCCTCGCCTGTGCGGCGAAATCATCGGAGCGCAAGACGCACTGTGCGTCCCATCCGATCATCCCGGAAACGTAGACCTGCGTGCCCTTTGCCATGACGCCATTGGCATAGCCCTTGGGACGTGGCCAGCTAGGCGGCAGCAGCACATTCACGGCAAAGTCCTTGTTAAGCAGAGCATGCGTCAGTCGAGAGGTAGAACGTTTCCACGCGCACTGACGTCCTTCAGCAACTGCACGCGCAGAGTGCCGAGGTGCTCGTAGAGTTGCTTGATGGCTCGGTCCTCCAGGTCGCCCATCAGTTCGATGATCCAGCCTTCATGGGCCGTGGCCATGTCCTGGAAGGCCCTGCGACCACTCTTCGTAAGCTTCACCACGTTCGCCCGGCCATCAGCTGGATCGGCACTGCGCTCGACCAGTTTTTCACGCTCGAGTTCGTCGGTGAGACCAGTGACGTTGCCCCCCGTGACCATCAGGCAGCGCGAAAGTTCTTTCATGCGCATGCCTTCCGGCTTACGGTAGAGCTGGGCCATGTAGTCGAATCGCGCGAGGCTGATGCCGAAGGTGGTCCGCAAGCGACGACGGATCTCAGTTTCAACTTGTGTCGTACAAGCCAACAAGCGCAGCCACAGGCGCAAAGCCGCATGCGCTTCATCATCTGCGCGCGCTTCATGGCCGAGCTTGTCTGCGAGGTTCAACAAGTCGTGGCTGCGATCAACCTTCATCATGTCAGCTCTCCACCACACGGTAAGTGGATTTTCAGCTGAACGCCTAGTTCCTTCAGGGTACGTTCAAACCACCGCGTCGACACGATCCTGAGCTGGATCAACCAAGCCTGATAAAGGTAGCGCGCGACCCGTGCATGTACAGTGAGACTGGCTCAGCACGCACGCCACCCCGCCCGGCATCCAGTATCGGTTGAGCCGTTGGACGCAGCATTGGCGCCTCGCCAAACCATGTGCAAAACGGCTGTCCTCCCCAGCGCCTACTCCAAGCCACGCGACCCGATGGCAAGAACTCACACTAGACTTCCGGCGACGTCCGCGCTCGTGCCATGTTGATCGATCAGCAGCCGCAGCAGTTCTTCAAGTTGCTGCAGCCGCTCGGGGCCGAAGGATTGCAGTGCCGTGCGCTGTTGCGCCTCGGCCTGCTCCATCAGCTTCCATGCAAGGGCACGACCAGTAGGCGTCACCCTGACCAAGGTCAACCGGCGGTCCTTCCCATGCTCACCCCGCTCGACATGGCCCTGTTGGGCCATACGGACGAGCAACCGCGTCAGCGTGGGCTGCTTGGTTGCTGCGTGACGTGCCAGCTGGCCAACGCTCATGGCGTCGTTGTCGGCCAGCGTTGCCAACACCCGCCATTCGAGCACGGACAAACGGTGCGATCGCACTACGTCGGTGAACGAGCCGACCAGTTGGTGCGCCGCCTGCGTCAGCAGCGCCGGCAGATAGCGATCGACGAATGCCATCTGCCGCGGTGGCGCACCCGGATGCTCAGTACTTGCCGGAGAGCAAGGCGCCACAGTCGGGAACATGGGCCGGAAGCTGCAGTTGCTTGAGCATTTGCCAGGTGGTAGCCACCGCCGCCGAAAGCGTCGGCACGCCCGACTCACGCTCCACCTTGGCAATCGAGGGCAGCGACTGCATCTGCACGCAGGCCGACAGCACCAGGCCGTCGATGTTGGCTCGGTCCAGGTGCTTGTAGATTTCCAGCAGTCGTGCGGGATCCTGAGCAGCCACGGCGATGTTGTCCGGGATCTCGAGCGCGACGTAGTCTTTAACCTCGATGCCTTCGCTTTCGATGTAGTCCACCACCAGTTTGGTGAGCGGCTTCATGTAGGGACAGATCACCGAAATGCGCTTCATGCCCATCGCATGAAGGCCTTCGACCAGCGCACCGGCGCTGCTCACCACCGGCGCTGGTGCACCGTTGTCGACCGTGCACTGATGCAGTCGTGCCTGCGAGACGCGGTGGTAGCCCAGCCCCATGCTCATGATGGCCACGAGGCAGGCGTAGCCCAGCACGTCCACACGCGCGTCGGACAGCTCGACCGCACAGCGGTCACTGTCCCGGTCCATCGCTTCGAGCTCCTCCTTGACCACCTTCTTCATGCGCATGCGGCTCGAATGGAAGGTGAAGCGCTCGTCATGGACACGCTCTCGGGCACGCAGCATGGCCGGGATCTCGGTCTCCATCGTCGTGTTGGACGACGGCACGATCTGGCCGATGCGGTAAGGGCGCGGTACGTGCTGGAACGTCATTGCGCGGCCTCCAGGGAGCCAACCAGATCCACGCCAGCCAGGTCCTCTTCCCCCACGAGCGTCTCGTCGACGAAGCGCGCTGCAGACAGCGGGCGTCGGTTGACCCGCAGATCGAAGATGTCGAAGCGGTTGTAGTGGCCCGTGATGTCGTGCATCTGGCGCGGCTGCAGGCAGCGGCCGAGGTCGATCTCGGCATAGGCGATACCTTCGACGTCGACGAGCGGCTCACCGATCACGCGGCCGTCCGGTCCGATGAAGCCCGAGAACGCGCTGTTGGGACGCGCCAGCAGCTCGCGCGCCTGCGGGTGGCTGGCGCTCATTGCGTCGACGATCTCCGGCGACACCGTGGAACACGACACGACGGTGAAGAGCTTGCCCTCGAAGCTGTGCGCCGCGGCGCGCAGGCGGATCGCCTCGGCCATGTCGTAGTCCTTGGGTGCCACCGGCAGTGCGATGTAGCTCGCCACGTGGATCAACTCCCCCTGCGACAGCAGCGCGAAGCGCGCCAGCGTGTTGGTGTTCTCGCCGCAGGCCAACGCCCCTAGCGGCCCAATCGGCGTGTCGTGCACGCGCAGCGCCGACGCATCACCCGGCGCCCAGGTCAGCTTTTCAGCCCAGGTGGGCACGAGCTTGCGGTGGCGGCCCAGCAGCCGGCCGTCCTCGCCAATCGTCACCAGCGTGTTGTAGAGCGTGCCGATGCCATACCGATTACGCTCGTTGACGCCCACGACGACGTGGATGCGATGCCGCGCCGCAGCCTGTGCGATCTTGCGAATCTCGGGACCGGGAATCTCGATGGCCGAGCGGGCGAGCTTTTCGAACCACGGGCTGCCCTCGATGGGGTTCATGACCCAGCTCCAGTAGGGGTAGCCGGAGACGAACACCTCGGGGAACGCGACCAGCCGTGCACCATTGCCGGCGGCTTCCGCGATCAGCGCGCAGACCTTGTCGACGGTGGCCTCGGTGTCAAGAAACACCGGCGCGGCCTGCACCGCGGCGGCCTTGAATTTCGTGAGGTTCAGCATGGCGTGCTTTCCTTCAGACCGCAACGACCGGATGGCGCAGCGAACCGATGCCTTGCACCTGGCCTTCGATCACGTCGCCCGGCCAGACCCATTCCTGCGGGGTGCGGCCGGCCCCCACGCCGTCGGGCGTGCCGGTGGCGATGATGTCGCCGGGCTCCAGCGTGATGCCGGCGCTGATGTCGGCGATCAACTGGTGCACCTTGAACAGCATGTGGCGCGTGTTCGAGCTCTGCTTGGTCACGCCGTTGACCGCCAGGCTTAGATCCAGCGTGTACGGGTCCGGAATCTCGTCGGCCGTGACGATGCAAGGCCCGAAGGGCGCGTAGGTGTCCTGACCCTTCGAATAGATCCACTGCCCGGCGCGGCGGCAGTCGCGCGCGCTCATGTCGATCATCACGCTGTAGCCGAACACATGCTTGAGCGCATCCGCCTCGCTCACGCGCTTGGCCTTGGTACCGATGATCACGGCCAGCTCGATCTCCCAGTCGAGCTGCTGCGTGATCTTGGCGTTGTGCTCGATCGCGTCGCCCGGGCCGATCACGGTGGTCGGGGGCTTCGAGAAGATCACCGGCTGCTTGGGCAGGTCCTTGGAGGTGTCGAGCGAACGGCTCGATTCGGCCACGTGCTCGACGTAGTTCAGGCCGATGCCGAAGATGTTCTTGCGCGGGCGCGGTATCGGGGCGAGCAGCTTGACGTTGTCGGCCGGCCACGCAGTGCCCACCGGGAAGCGGCCCTCGAACGAGGCCAGCAGCTCGCTGGTCGAGCGCACGGCCTGCGGGCCGAGGTCGATGAAGTCGAGCATGTTGTCGGGCAGCACGAGGCCCTTGGCCGCGGCCAGCAGGGCGAGGTCGACGACCTGGCCATCGGACAGTGCGCCCAGGCGGGCGGCGGCGTTGGCATCGGCGCGGTAAGTGACGAGACGCATGATGGGGATCTCCGGAAATGAGGATGGATGCGGATCAGCCGAGCACCGGCTGGTAGCCGCCGTTCTCGGCGTAGGCCTGCTCGCGATACAGGCCCAGCGCGTTGATCGTGGGCAGGTCGTGGAAACAGAAGAGGCAGGCGTCCTCGCTGTCGCTGGCGTTGGCGTGCTCGTGGAAGGCCCAGGAGGGCACGCAGAAGATGTCGCGCTCTTCCCAGTCGAAGCGACGGCCTTCGATGACCGAGTGGCCCCGGCCCTTGGCCACCTGGTACAGGAAGCTGCCGGTGTGGCGATGCGCCTGCGTACGTTCGCCGGGACGCAGCAGTTGCATGCTCGCCCCGACCGTGGACATCACCGGGCCGCCGGTCAGCGGGTTGACATAGTTCATGAGCACGCCGTCGTAGGGGCTGCCGTCGCTGACGCGCGCCTGCCGCTGCAGCGCGTCGTAGGTGGCGGCCCATTCGTACTTGAACAGCGGCGAGTACGGCTTGGTCCAGCCATGGTGCTGCGGCTGCAGCCCCGCGCCGCCCCACGCGGCGGGCGAGTCGTTCACCGGGTGCGTGACGGCCTGATGCAGCTGCGGATGCACCGCGTAGAAGTTGGCCTCCAGTGCATTGACCAGCGGAATGTCCAGCCCGTCCTGCCAGATGCACGGCGTGCCGTCGTCGCTGACGCCATGCTCGTGCCAGGTGCCGTTGGGCGTGATGACGAAGTCGCGTGCGTTGAGCGTGAGCTGGTGACCATCGACGATGGTGTAGGCGCCGCTGCCCTCCATGATGAAGCGCAGCGCCGAGGCGGCGTGGGCATGTGCCGAGGCGCGCTCACCCGGATGCATCACCTGCAGCCCGGCGTAGAGCCAGCCCACGGCGGCCGAGACGTCGCGACGCCCCGGGTTGTCGAGGTAGATCACGCGGCGCCCGGCCTTCTCGGGGGTGACCAGCGACACCGAGTGCAGCACGTGCTCGCGCAGGTCGCGGTAGCGCCACAGCACCGGGACCGAGGCGGACTTGGGCTGCCACGGTTCGATCTTGTTGGCCACCGTCCACAGCGCGCCAGTCTGCAGCCGTTCAAGCTCCGCGTAGTACGCCAGCAGCTCGGGCGAGTCCGGCACGTCGGCACGTCCAGGCGTGCTCTCGCGGTACCGGTCATGGGAGGAGGTGTTCATGTCTCGTGCTCCTGCAAGGGATCAGACAGATGCCTGGGTGCGGGCAAAGCCGCGTTCGAGCTGCTGGCGGGCCGGTTCGTAAGCGCGGTGCCAGCCCAGGCCACCACGGCCCAGACGTGCCACCTCGCGCATCAGCCAGGCCGGGTCGGCCAGGAAGGGGCGGCCCAGCGCGCACAGGTCCGCGCGGCCCGAAGCGATGATTCCGTTGACCTGGTCACCTTCGGTGATCGCACCCACGGCGATCGTCGTGACCTTGCCCTCGTTGCGGATGCGGTCGGCCATGGGCGTCTGGTACATGCGGCCGTAGACCGGCTGCTGATCCGGCGTCACCTCGCCCGAAGAGACGTCGACCACGTCAGCGCCGCCGTCGCGCAGGCGCCGGGCGATCTCCACCGCCTCGTCCACCGTCGTGCCGCCTGCAGCCCAGTCCGTGGCGGACAGGCGCACCGAGATGGGCCGGTCCTGCGGCCAGACGGCACGCACCGCCGACAGCACCTCCAGAGGGAAGCGCAACCGGTTCTCCAGCGAGCCGCCGTAGTCGTCCTCGCGCTGGTTCGTCAGCGGCGAGATGAACGACGACAGCAGGAAGCCATGGCCCGCGTGCAGTTCCAACCAGTCCACACCCGCCTCGGCCGCACGGCGTGCCGCGGCCACGAAGGCATCGCGCACCGCGTCCATGTCGTCACGCGTCATGGCCCGGGGCGTCGGCGACACGCCGGCGCGATAAGGCAACGCTGAAGCGGACAGCAGCGGCCAGCCCTCGGCCAGTGGTTCGTCGGCATGCCGCCCGTGCGCCTGGATGGCGCCGCGCCGCCCGGCGTGGCCCAGTTGCAGGCCGAACTTCGCATCGGTGTGGCGGTGCACGAAGTCCACGATGCCGGCGAGTGCCTGCTGCTGCTGAGCGTTCCACAGGCCCGGACAGGCCGGTGTGACACGCCCCTCGGCCAGCACCGCGGTCATCTCCATCATGACCAGCGCCGCCCCGCCGAGTGCCCGGCTGCCCAGGTGCACGCGGTGGAAGTCGCCCGGCACGCCGTGATCGCAGGCATGCAGCAGCGTCGGCGAGACGACGATGCGGTTCTTCAAGGTCAGGCCGCGAACCTTGTACGGCGTGAGCATCGGCAGCGGTGGCTTGTCCACCTGCGACACGGCCACGCCGGCGCGCTCGGACAGCCAGCGCTCGTAGCCCTCGAGCCAGCCGGCATCGCGCAGGCGCAGGTTCTCGTGCGAGATGCGCTGCGACCGTGTCAGCAGCGAATACGCGAACTGCTCCGGTTCAAGGTCAGCGTAACGGGCGACGTTCTCGAACCACTCGGTCGAGTTGCGTGCCGCGTTCTGGATCTTCAGCACCTCGACGCTGCGTACAGCCTCGTAGCGGTCCAGCCCGCGGCGCAGGTCGCCGCCGGTCTCTTTCAGGCAGCGCGTGAGCTCGATGGCATCCTCCAGCGCGAGCTTCGTGCCCGAGCCGATGGAGAAATGCGCGGTGTGTGCCGCATCACCCATGAGCACCACCGGGACCGGGCGCTGCCTGCCCTCGTCCTGCAGCGTGTTCCACTGTACCCAGCGCTCGCAGATCACGCGGGGGAAGCGGATCCAGATGGCCGAGCCGCGCAGGTGTGCGGCGTTGGAGATCAAGCGCTCTCCCTCCAGCCAGGGCGCGAAGAGCTTTTCGCAGTACGCAATGCCCTCCTCCTGCGTCATCGTCTCCAGGCCCGCACGCTGCCAAGTCTCGTCGGTGGTCTCGACGATGAAGGTCGACAATCCGTTCTCGAAACGATAGGCATGGGCCTGGAACCAGCCGTGCTCGGTCGGCACGAACAGGAACGTGAACGCATCGAACACCTTCTTCGTGCCCAGCCACACGAAGCGGCACTTGCGGGTGTCGATATCCGGACGGAATGTTTCGGCGTAGCGGGTGCGCACCGCGCTGTTGAGGCCGTCGCTGGCGATCACGAGATCGGCACCGTATTGCCGGGCAATCTCCTGGTCGTCCTGGACGACGGTCTCGAACACCAGCTGCACGCCCACCTCTTCGCAGCGTGCCTGCAGGATGTTGAGCAGCTTCTTGCGGCCGATGCCGATGAAGCCGTGGCCGCCGCTGCGGATGGAGCGGCCCTTGAAGTGCACGTCGATGTCGTCCCAGCGACTGAACTCACCAACGATGGATTCGGCTGATACGGGGTCCGCCGCGCGCAGGTTGTCCAGCGTGGCGTCCGAGAACACCACGCCCCAGCCGAAGGTGTCGTACGGGCGGTTGCGCTCGATGACCACCACGTCGTTGGCGGGATCCTGCAGCTTCATCAGCAGGCCAAAGTACAGGCCGGCGGGCCCGCCACCGATGCAGACGATTCTCATGGGTCGATCTCCTCGTGGAAAGGAACAGGGGCTCAGCGCGGCTGCAGTGCCGCGCGCAGTTCATCGGGGATGGGAATGGCGGCGTGCGTGACCAGTGAGGTGGTGACGACCGTCTGCTTGACCTGCATGCGCAACTGACCGTCCCGGCCCTGGCAGCGCAGCTGCAGCACCATCGAGCGAGTGCCGATGTGTTCCACGTCGAGCACCAGCTCGACGTCGTCGCCCATGCGGCTGATGGCCTTGAACTCGGCCTCCAGCCGCACCGTGGGCAAGCCCCAACGGCACTCCAGGACGTAGCCTGCGAAACCCTCGGGCAGCAAGGCGTCCATCCAGGCTTCGAGCAAGTCGTTGAAGAGCACGAAGTACTGCGGGTAGAAAACGATGCCGGCCGGATCGCACTCCGAAAAGCGGATGCGATGCGAGCGACTGAAGTGGCGGGGGTCGGACACGTCGGCGCTCCTTCAGACCAGCGCGAGGCGCTGCAAGGTGTTGTGAAGACGCAGTCCCTGCTCGTCCGCCAGCGCGGCGTCGCGCAATTCGCCCAGCGTGGCCGGCGCCAGCGCCGCCTGATGCCGGTCGAGCACAGCCATGAGGGTTTCGTAGTTCTTCAGGCCGCGGGCGTGCGTGTCCCCGTAGCCCTTGACCAGGCGCTGGCACCGCGCCACTTCCAGGGCCAACGCCGGATGGGTGCCGGCCAGGGCGTAGATGCGATGCAGCCAGCGCTCGATGCGCTCGTTCTCCAGCGCGTAGCGCAGCGTGGTGCGGCGCCCGCGACGCCAGCGGGCCAGAGTCCAGAGCAACACGAAGCCGGGCAGCGACGAGGTCCTGACGACGCGGCCCTGCGCCGTCATGCGCTTGACCCAGCGGTGAATGCCATGAGGCTGGGCGAGCCAGCGCCCCAGGCCCGCCGGCAGGGTCTCACAGATCTCCTCGATGCGCGGATGCATGAACTCGTTGATCCGCACCAGTTGATCGGACTTGGCCCGGACCTCCTGGCGTACCCGATCGAAGCGGGTGTCGCGGGTCTTCAGGTCCGCCACACGGATCGTGTCCTCGTAGGACATCCACAACGCCAGATGCCGCGCTGTCTCCTGCAGCAGCGTGGCATCGCGCCCGCCCGGCTGCCGCATCAGCACCTCGATCCGGTCCAGGTACAGGCTCGCGTAGCGAGCATCCTGATAGTCGACGAGGCGTCTGACGCCTTCAACAACGATGGTGCGGGCCTGCGGCGGGACCGTCCTGTCCACGCGCTGCAACAGCGCGGCTACGGCGGGGGACTTCGGCGTGCCGACCGCCTTGGCGACAGGCGCAGGCTTGGCCAGCGACGTGCCCATGGCCTCGGCACAGCCACGATCGAAGGCCTTCAGGCTGGGCTTCACCCCCACCCCGCCGCGCTCGATCGTGGCCTCGAACTGCGCCCGGTCGAAGGGCAGCACACCGGTGCCGCACAGCGCGCCGAACAGTACCGCGCTGATGACACTCCCCGTCTGCTCGGCCGCCTGGGCCATGTCAAAGCTCACCAACCGCTTTGAGGCCTTGGTGGCGTGCTCGAGCAAGACGTTGCTGTCGACGCGACCGTCGCCCATCGCGGCCTTCTCGCCGATCGAGTAGACGCGGTGCGTCGAGGTCAGCAGTGCCGTGCGGTCCGGGGTCACCAGCCCGCGCTGAACCGCACGCCCTGCTTCCATCAGTTCGGAGCACAACACCACGTCGACGTCGCCCGGCATCGGCATCAGGGCCAGCACCGGACGACGGGCAGCCGACTCATGTGCGCCCGGCAGCAGCTCGACGTAGTAGATGGTGGCGCCGGTACGCTGCGCAACGCCGGGCACCGAGGTGGTCTGGGCAAAGTAGCCGTTGTGCTCGCCGAGGTCGACGATCCAGTCGGCCAGCACGCCGCCGCCTTCGCCGCCCATCGCTAGGATGGCGATCTTGATGGGCTGAACCTTGTTCATGGGATCTCCGGGAGGGGTTTCAGAATGCGTACTGGGCACGACTCCGGGCGTCGCCACGCTGCAGCCAACCGATCACCGCATGACGAACACGCTGGCGCAGTCGGTCGCCGCGCGTCGGGTTGGACACGATTTCGGCCCGGTAGAAGGACGGGCACAGCACCGCCGCATGCGAGACCTCGCCGCACAGGCCGCAACCCACGCAGCTGTCCTGCACGGAGGCCACCGGGTCCTGGCGCAGCGGGTCGGGGTTGGGCTTGATCGACAGCGACGGGCAACCCGACAGGCGGATGCACGAGTGGTCGCCGGTACAGGTGTCCGGATCCACGCCAAAGCGCTCACGCACGACCCGTTTGCCCTCAGCCAGCGCCTTGCGCGCCTTGGGTTTCTCGCGGCGCTGCTGGTTGAGCATGCACTCGCTCTGCGCGATCAATACCTTGGGGCCCTTCTCCTTCGTGGTCAGCGCCTCGCGCAGTGTTGCGGTCATGGCCTTGAGGTCGTAGGTCCGGCGCAGCGTGCGCACCCAGCGCACGCCCACGCCGCGTACTGCCCGTTCGATCTCATGGCCGGTACTGCGGGTGGTATTGAGCGCCTTCGACGACAGGATGTCCTGACCGCCCGTGGCGGAGGTGTAGCTGTTGTCGACGATGACAGTCAGGTTGTCGCTGCGGTTAAACACCGCATTAGCCACGCCGCTGGTCAACCCGTTGTGCCAGAAGCCGCCATCGCCCATCACGGAGATTGCGCGCTTGGCCCCGGGCGCATTGAAGGCGGCCGCACTGGCGGCGCCCAGGCCATAACCCATTGTGGTAGCGCCGAGGTTGAAAGGCGGCAGGATCGAGAACAGATGACAGCCGATGTCGGCGGTGACGTGATGCGGACCGAGCTCCCGCTCGACCAACTTCATCGCCGTGAAGATCGGCCGTTCCGGACAACCCGTGCAGAAGCCCGGGGGACGCGCGTGAACGTTGTTGTCCAGCGCAGCCGATGCTGGCAGCAGCGGGATCACCTTGCGCTCCACCGCATCCGCCGGCAGCTTGCCGTAGCGCTGCATGAAGGCCTTCACGCCTGCCAGCATGGTCGCGGTGTTGTACTCGCCCGCCATCGGCAACAGATCCTTGCCATGCAGCGCGGTGTCCAGGCCCAGCTGGCGCAGGATGTTGGCGACGTTCTGCTCGACGAAGTTGGGCTGCCCCTCCTCCAGGACCAGTACCGCCTTCTTGCCCTTGCAGAAACGCTCGAACTCGGCGTCGACCAGCGGGTACGCCACGTTCATCACGTACAGCGGAACCTTTGTTTCGCCATACACGTCCGCCAGTCCCAGCTTCTCGAGGGCGCGGATCAAGGTGTTGTAGCTGCCGCCCTGCACCACCAGGCCAATGTCGTCGGCGTCCTCAGAGAAGAACTCGTTGAGCCCACGCTCCTGGATGAAGCGCACGGCCGCGGGCCAGCGCTGCTCGACCTTCTCCTTCTCGTGCACGAAGCTCGCTGGCGGCAGCACGATGCGACTGAGGTCACGCTGCGGTTGCTCCAGCGCCTGCTGGATCGTGAACTTGGGACGCCGGTTGTCGCTGGCAACGAATTGCCCATGCACGTGGCAGGCGCGGATGCGCAATTGCAACATCACCGGCGTGCTGCTGGCCTCGGAGAGGTCAAACCCGTCCTTGACCGCCTGCACGATGCACGGCAGGTTCGGGCGCGGGTCCAGCAGCCACATCTGCGACTTCATCGCGAAGGCGTGGCTGCGCTCCTGCATGATCGAGGAACCCTCGCCATAGTCCTCGCCAACGATGATCAGTGCGCCGCCCAGCACGCCGCCCGAAGCGAGGTTGGCCAGCGCATCGGACGCCACGTTGGTGCCCACGGTGGCCTTGAACGTGACGGCGCCGCGCAGCGGGTAGTTGACCGAGGCCGCCAGCGTCGCAGCAGCAGTGGCCTCGCTGGCGCTGTTCTCGAAGCGAATGCCGTGCTCCGTCAGGATGTCCTGTGCGTCGGCCAGCACGTCCATCAGATGCGAGATCGGCGCACCCTGATAGCCCGCCACATAGGCCACGCCCGACTCCAGCAGGGCCTTGGTCACCGCCAGGATGCCCTCTCCGCTGAACACCTCTCCTGCGCCCAGGCGCAGCTTCTTCACTTCCTCGACAAATGAACGCTCGGCCATGATGTATTCCCAGACTCCATCGGCGCGATACGTATGCGCCGTTGAAGTCATTTTGGAATGCATCGTTTAGGAGTCAATCAATGATTCGTCATGGAAATGCGAGTCCTGCAGTTGGCGGATAAACACTGCAGAGACTGGATAATTTGCTGCTTCAGCAGCGCCATTTCTCAGGCGCACTGCCGTTCCGGGCCTATCGTTCTGTGCACCAAACTCGGGGCCGGCAGAGGTGCATTTCGTCCCAAACCAGCGCATCGGCTAGGACAAATACTGAGCTTGGAAAACAGCTTCAGTCCTAAACTAATTTGTGATGGACGTGGCATCCGTCTTGCGTAACTGGCGTCAATGCCAGCGGGTCGCAAAGACCCTTATTTCCATGCTGCCTCCGTGAGGTCCCACGATGCTGATGTGCGTTGAACCCCGCCCGTCTGTGTTGAGCGAGGCGTTCCTTGCTGCGCCCAACTTGCAACTCTTCGCTTCGCGAGACCTGCAGGAAACCCGTTCCATGGTTTCCCGCGTAATGAAGCCTCATGAGCTGCACGCCGCCGGCCACGGGCAGCGCGTTGATGCCCGCATGCACCACATGGCTTTCGGCGACGTGAGCCTTAACCGCCTGCTTTACGGTGCCGAGGTGGACATAGATCCGGGTGCGTTGACCGACTTCTTCCTGGTCATGATGCCGCTGCGGGGCCATGCCCTCATCGACAGCCAAGGCGAAAGGCTCGAGTCCCACCCCGGCGAGGCTTCGGTCGTCAGCCCGCACCTGGAAACGAAGATGCACTGGTCGGCCGACTGTGACCAGCTGATGGTGCGCATCGCCCGTCCGTTCATGGAGCGTGTGCTGGCTGCACAGCTCGGGCGTGAGCTGCGTGAGCCGCTGCAGTTTTCACTGGGCCTGCGCTGGCAGGAGAATCCGGCCTGGGCGTGCCTGATGAGGTACCTGGTGGATTGCGTGCAGCAGCCGCTGCAGCTCACCGAGCACAAGCTAGTGCTCGGGCAGATCGAGCAGCTGGTGGCCACCTCGCTGCTAGCCTGCCAGCCTCACAACTATCGGGAAACGATGCCTGCCCGTCGTTCCACCGTGCTGCCACGCCATGTGCGGCGAGTGCAGGACTACCTGCAGGCCCATGCGCACGAACCGGTACGCGTGGAGGCGCTGGCCGATATCGCCGGAGTCAGCCTGCGCAGCTTGTACGCCGGATTCAAAGACTTCTGTGGCGTCAGCCCGATGCAGTACCTGCGGGACTTGCGCCTGGATCGCGTTCGTGCCGACCTGCTCGCTGGCAATGGTGCTGGCAACGTGGCGGGCGTGGCCTTGCGTTGGGGTTTTGCTCATCTGGGGCGCTTCAGCGCCGAGTACAAGGCCCGCTTCGGCGAGTATCCGAGCCAGACGCTGCATCGGTAATGAAAGCGGCAGCGAACCGCTGCCGATACCGAAAACTGCGCCCAGCTTGGCGCACGGCGTGCCGCTCGTGAACCACGCCAGTGTCATCGCCGCGGCACCGCTACGGCGCTTCGTACACGCGCTATAGCTGCACCGCCTCGAAATGGCAGCGGCATCACGCCGCTGCAGCCGGAAAAGTCAAGCTGCCGGAGCGAGGCTGGCGAAGCGACCGCCGTGGAAGACCAGCGGCTCGCCGTCGCAGCGGTCGATGCGCAGCACGCGGCCCACGAACAGCTCA
>NZ_JAXOJX010000116.1:0-14852 GCF_034427735.1 Azohydromonas lata | reverse complement strand
AGGCCGAAGAGGGTCAGGCCCGACGCCGTGGCGAGGAAGGCCACGAGCGCGCCCTCGCGCTGCTGGGCGTCGGCCATGGCGGCCTGCACGTTGGCGGCAATGGCTCCCAGCAGCGCCAGCCCCGCCAACACGGCCACGAACTGCGCCGGCAGTGCCGTGAAGAGGGCGATGATGCTGCCCGCCAGCGTGCCGCCCACCAGGTAGAACAGCCCGTTGGCCACGCCCGCCACCCAGCGGCGCGCCGGGTCCTCGTGCGCCTCGCGCCCCGTGCACAGCGCCGCCGTGATGGCCGCCAGCACCGTGGTGATGCCGCCGAACGGCGCCATGGCCAGCGAGGCCAGGCCCGTGGCCACCAGCACCGGCCGCGCCGGCGTGGCGTAGCCCGCGCCGCGCAGGATGACCATGCCGGGCAGGAACTGCCCCGTGAGGCTCACCATCGCCAGCGGCAAGGCCAGGCTCAGCGTCGAGGCCCAGCTCCACGCCGGCGCGGTGAACACCGGGTGGGCCAGCTCCAGCCGCAGCGCCGACCAGTCGCCTTCGCCCAGCGCCGCCGTCAGCGCCACGCCCAGCGCCAGCGTCGCCACCAGGTGGTAGCGCGGCCACCAGCGCCGCGCCAGCAGGAAGCCCGCCAGCATGCACAGCGTCAGCAGCGGCATGGACTCCGCCGCCTTGAACGCGCGCAGGCCGAAGGGAAAGAGGATGCCGGCCATCATCCCCGCGCACACGCCGCGCGGGATGCGGCGCATCAGCGCGTCGAAGCTGCCGGTGAGGCCCACCGCCACCACGATGGCGGCGGCCGTGAGGTAGGCCCCCACCGCCTCGGCCAGCGGCAGCGCCGGGAACAGCGTGATCAACAAGGCCGTGCCCGGCGCGGACCAGGCCGTGATCACCGGCACCCGCAGCCACCAGCTCAAGGCCATGCCCGCCGCGGCCGCGCCCATGGAAATGGCCCACACCCACGAGGCCGTGAGCGCGGGCGGCGCGTGCGCGGCCTGCGCCGCCTGGAAAAAGATCAGCAGCGGGCCGGCGTAGGAAATCAGCACCGCCAGGAAACCCGCCGTGACGGCGGAAACGGACCAGTCGCGTCCGGGCATGGTTTCATCCTCCAGCAGCTTGCAACCGCGAGCGCAGGCGCAAGCGAAAACGCCCGCTGCGGGGCGGGCGTTGGAAAGCACAGGGGGCGGGCAGGGCGCTCAGGCCGCCACGGCCTGCAGCCAGTCCTGCAGCGCTTCCTTGAACGCCACCGGCTGCTCCAGCACGCTCAGGTGCGAGGCGTCCGGCAGCACCACCAGCCGCGCGCCGGGAATGCCGCGCGCGATGGTGGCGGCCATGGCCACGGGCGTGCCCTGGTCCAGCGCGCCGGCCATCACCAGCGCGGGCACCTCGATGCGCGGCAGCCGCGCGGTGGTGTCCACGGCCGCGATGGCCTGGCAGCAGGCCACGTAGCCCGCCGCGTCGCAGCCGAGCACGCGCTCGCGCCAATGCGCCACCACGCCGGGCTGCGCGGCATGGAAGTCCGCGTGGAACCAGCGCTGCAGCGCGCCGTCCACGATGGCCTCCAGCCCGCCCGCGCGTATGCCGGCGATGCGCTGCGCCCAACCCGCGCGCGCCTCGGCCGGGTAGGACGAGGTCGTGTTGGCCAGCACCAGCGCCTGCACGCACTGCGGGTGCCGCAGCGCCAGCTCCTGGCCGACCATGCCGCCCAGGGACAGGCCCACCCAGGTCACCGGGCCCAGCGCCAGCTCGGCGATGAGGCGGGCCGCGTCGTCGGCCAGTTGCGCCATGGCGTAGGAGCCGGCGGGCGCGTCGCTCGCGCCGTGGCCGCGCTGGTCGTAGCGCACCACGCAGGCGTGCTCGGCCAGGTGGTCGGCCAGCGCGTCCCACAGGGTCAGGTCGCAGCCCAGCGCGTGGGCCAAGACGAAGGTCTGCTGCGGCAGGCCGCCCGCGCGCGGGCCCTGCACCCGGTAGTGCAGGCGCGGCAGGCTGCGCGTGAATTCAAAAGTGCTGCTCATGGCGAGGGCGCGGCTTCAGCTCAAGCCCAGCAGTTGCCGCGCCTGTGCCGGCGTGGCCACGGGGCGGTGGTGCTCCTCGCACAGCTGCACCACGGCGCGCACCAGCGCGGCGTTGGAGGGGGCCAGGGTGTCCTTGTCCAGGCGCACGTTGTCTTCCATGCCGGTGCGGCAGTGGCCGCCGAGCTCCAGCGACCAGCGCGCCAGCGTCATCTGGTCGCGGCCGATGCCCGCGCCCGTCCAGGTCGAGCCCGGGGCCACGCGCTGCAGCGTGCGCACGTAGAACTCCAGCACCTCGCGGTCCACCGGCATGGCGTTCCTGATGCCCATCACGAACTGCACGTGCAGCGGGCCGCGGATGAAGCCTTCGCGCTGCAGCCGCGCGGCCTGGAACACCATGGACAGGTCGAAAGCCTCGATCTCCGGCTTGATGTGGTGCTCGCGCATCTCGGTGGCGAGCCACTCCACCAGGTCCGGCGCGTTGTCGTAGACCCGCGTGGGGAAGTTCACCGAGCCGGTGGCCAGCGAGCCCATGTCCGGGCGCAGCGCCAGGTGCGCGCCGCGCTCGCGCCCGGCGCCGGAGCGCCCGCCCGTGGAGAACTGGACGATCATGCCGGGGCAGTGGCGGCGGATGCCGTCCATCACCTGCGCGAAGCGCTTGGGGGAAGAGGTGGTCGTCCCGTCGTCGTTGCGCACGTGCAGGTGCACCAGGGTGGCGCCCGCTTCGAAGGCCTCGTGCGTGGACTCGATCTGCTCGGCCACCGTGATGGGCACGGCGGGGTTGTCGCGCTTTTGCGGCAGCGAGCCGGTGATGGCCACGGTGATGATGCAGGGGGTCGTTGTCATGGCTTGTCTCCTGGTGAATGGCGCGGGTCGGCCATGCGGCGGCGCACCCGGGGCCGCGGCACGGGTGAAAGGGCTTGGTGCTTGCGGGCGGCTCAGCCGCTGCGTGGGTGCGGCGGCGCTGCCCTGCGCAGCGGCCGGCGCGGCCCCGGGCGGCCGGAGACCGGCATGCGGGGCGTCACGAAGGCTGGAGCTGGATGCATGGCAGGTATGGCTGAACGATGGCGCCATGTTGGTCGCCGCCCTCTGGCCTGTCCAATATCAATGGTGTTGCAGTTCATGCCTTGGAGGCATGGAGCGGGAGCAGCTGGACCGTTTGCACCCGGCGGCGCTGCGGCGCCCAACGGCAGGTGTTAGACCGTCTAACACCGTGTACGCGGGGGCTGCCTACAAGGCGGGTGCCGACGTCCCGCCCTGCAGCACCTGCGCCACCGGCTGCGGCTTGTGCAGCAAATACCCCTGCGCGTGGTCCACGCCTATCTCCTGGAGCCGCTGCAGCACCGCCGGGCTGTCCACGAACTCGGCCACCGTCTGCACGCCCACCACGCGCGCCACCTGCTGGAAGCAGCGCACGGCGGCGTCGTCCAGCGGGTCGTCCACCAGGTTGCGGACGAACTGCCCGTCGATCTTGAGCAGGTCGATCTGGAGCGACTTCAGGTAGCCGAAGGACGAGGCCCCGGCGCCGAAGTCGTCCAGCGCGATGCGCAGGCCCAGCGCGCGCGCCTGCGCGATGAAGGCCGACGCCTCGGCGATGTTGGTCACGGCCGCCGTCTCCGTGATCTCCAGGCACAGCCGCCGGCACAGCAGCGGCCCGGCCGCCTCCAGCGCCGCCAGCGCGTCGCCCTGGAAGGCGCGGTCGCCCACCGACTGCCCGGAGAGGTTCACGCACAGCATGTCCACCACCGAGAGGTCCGGTAGCGCGCGCAGCAGCGCCAGCGTGCGCGTGAGCACCCAGCGGTCGATGCGCGGCGCCAGCTGGAAGCGCTCGGCCGCCGGCAGGAAGCCCCCCGGCGCCACCACCGTGCCGTCGCGCTCCAGCAGCCGCAGCAGCAGCTCCGCATGCAGGGCGCCGCCCGGCCCGGCCTCACCCAAGGGCTCGATGCGCTGGGCGTAGAGGACGAAGCGGTCCTCGTCCAGCGCCTGCTCCAGCCGCGTGGCCAGTTGCATCTCGCCCTGGCGGGCGCGCAGCGCCGCGTCGCTGTCGTGCCAGCGGTGCACGCGGTTGCGCCCGGCCTCCTTGGCCGCGTAGCAGGAGGTGTCGGCCGCCTGCATCACCGCGGCCAGCGACCCCCAGCGCGCGTCCACCGGCACCAGGCCGATGCTGGCGCCGATGCGAAAGCGCTGCTCCTCGCAACTGAAGCGGAAGTCGTCCATGCGCTGGCAGATCTGCTGCGCCACGCGCTGCGCGTGCGCCTCGTCGCAGTGCTCCAGCAGCAGGCCGAACTCGTCGCCGCCCAGGCGCGCGAGCGTGTCGCGCGAGCGCATCGAGCCGGACAGCAGCCGCGCCACCTGCTGCAGCAGCCGGTCGCCGGCGGCGTGGCCGCAGGCGTCGTTGACGAGCTTGAACTGGTCCAGGTCCAGGTACATGAGCGCGTGGCGCGTGCCGTCGCCCGCGCAGCGGTGCAGCAGCCGCTGCAGCCGCGTCTCGAACTCCGTGCGGTTGGGCAGCCCGGTGAGCGCGTCGTGCGCGGCGCGGTGGCGCAGCTCCTCGTTGAGGCGGTGCAGCGAGGTGATGTCCACGTGCGTGCCGAACATCCACTGCGGCAGCCCGTCGGCCGTGCGCGTCATGACGCGGCCGCGCACCAGCACCCACACCCAGTGGCCGTCGCGGTGGCGCATGCGCGCCTCGCAGTCGTAGGTCTCGGTCTCGCCGTCGAAGTGGCGCTGCAGCAGCGCCGCGGAACGCTGCAGGTCCTCGGGGTGGGCGTGGTCCAGCCAGGTCTGTATGGAGATGGGGGCCAGTTCGTCCAGCGTGCGGCCCAGGATGCCGGCCCAGCGCTCGTTGAAGCGCGTCTGGCCGGTCTGCACGTTCCACTCCCAGGTGCCCGCGGCCGTGGCCTCGATGATCCAGGCCAGCCGCCGGCGCTCGTCCTGCAGCTCCTGCGCGGCGCGGGCCTGGGCGCGGATGTCGCGGATGATCTTGGTGGCGCCCACCAGCACGCCTTGCGGGTCGCGCAGCGGCGCCAGGCTCACCGAGACGGCGATGGGCTGCCCGTCGCGGTGCAGCCGCTGCGTCTCGTACTGCTGGCCCGCGGGGTGCTCGCGCAGCAGCGCCGCCAGGTCGGCCTGCTCCCCGGCGCGATCGGCCGGGACGATGCGGGCGATGGGCTGGCCCAGCATGTCGGCCGCCGCGTGGCCGAACAGCCGCGTGGCCGCCTCGTTCCAGTGCATGACCGTGCCGTCCAGCCGCAGCGCGACGATGGCGTCCAGGCTGCTTTGCAGCAGCGCCTGCGCATGCCAGGCCTGCTCGCGCAGCGCGCGCTCGGACAGCAGCGCGCGCCGCCCCTTGAGCGCGCGAGAGACCGCCGTGGCCAGGTGGTGCAGCACCTCGCGCTGCGTGGCGCTCAGGCGGCGCGGGCGCTCGTCCAGCACGCACAGCACGCCCACGCGCTCGCCGCCGTCAAGCTCCAGCGGCAGTCCGGCGTAAAAGCGCAGCCCCTTGCCGGTGTTGAGGGGGGCAGCCGGGCAAAGCGCTCGTCGGCCGCGGTGTCCTCCACCTCCAGCAGCCCGCCTTGCTCGATGGTGTGGTTGCACACGCTTTGCCCGCGCGGCAGCTCGCAGAGCTGCACCGGACCCACGCGGGCCTTGAGCCACACGCGGTGCGCGTCCACCAGCGTGACCAGGGCGACGGGCACGTCGCACACCGCCGCGGCGGCTTGGGCCAGGGCGTCGAACTCGCGCTCCGGGGCGGAGTCCAGGATGTCGAGCTCGCGCAGCGCGCGCAGCCGTTCGGATTCGTTGAGGGTCGGGAGGGGCAAATCGGCTCCTGGCGGGCCCGGGGCCGGTAGGGAGCGCGGATTCTCTGCAGCCGGCGGCGTTTTTCTTCTTGCCGTTGGCCGCCGCCGGCGCCAAGCGTGGCTTATGGCGCAGGCCACACCTTTTGTTGCCACTGGTGGGGCAACGGGGCCGGCGCCCGGCGCGCCGGCCGCTTGCGGCCTCAGTTGCGCAGGTACTGCACCCGGCCCGTGAAGACCGCGCCCTGGCCCATGGAGCCCACGTTGTATTGGATGGTGGCGCCGTAGTCGCCTTCCACCGGCCCATAGGCGGCGGCGTTGGTCGGGTTGCAACTGGTGTCCAGGATGGAGAAGGTCACCTTGGCGGTGTAGGGCACGTAGGACGGGACGCGCTCCAGGTGCCGCAGCATGATCATGTGCCCCTCGTTGGCGGTGTAATTGGCCGGATTCCAGGCAAATGCCGATTCGCGCTCCGTGGCGCCAAACCAGCTCGTGAAATTGTTCGACCCCAGGCTGCCGCTGGCGTCAACGTCGAAATCGACCTGGCGGCGCAGGGTGACGTTGCTGGCCGTGGTCTGGCCCAGTTTCGTCAAGGTCATTTCTATGGTGACCGCCCGCTGCACCGTGTCCTTGGAAATGACCTGGCGCAGCCGGAACAAACCATCGGTGGTGGTGCGCGTCACCGTGCAGGTACTGCCGCTGCAACTGGCCGTGGAAGTGCCGAAACCCGATTCGGTATAACCCACGTCGTAGGCGATGCGGCTGTTGTAGCAAAGCACATAACCCTCGCCGACCGTGCCGCCGCCAATATGGTCATAACCGGCCGGACCTTCGAAACGGGTGAGATTGCCGTGGCGCGACAGCCAGACGCGCGGCCGTCCGGGATACACGTAATACGTGTCCGTGCTTTCAGAACGCACCCCGGCCCCCATACCCTGCTCGCCGGGTGCCGCGGCCGCCGGCAATGCGGCCAGGCCGGCCGCCAGGCCCGCCGCGCACAACATCGCCGACCCCGCCGCCAGCGGACGGATGTAAATAGTGAACCGACAGGATTCAAGCTGCAAATTGGACATGACGTCTCCTCGCATTGAACTTGCGCTGCATCCCTGTGGGTCTTTTGTCTGTGAATCCGCAAGCACGCCGCACCATGCTTGGGCGGGCTGATTGGCTGCCGCCGCCTCCTATTTGTCAATGAAAACCTGTTCTCGCGCCGCAGTCAAAATACTTGAAGCATATTTTTTAAATCACGGGACAACTGGTTTCAACACCATCAACTTCGTCCTTGACGGCATTAATCGTTGCGTCGCCAGAGTTGTCTGCGATGGGAGCCTGTTTGTGAAAAACGCCTAATGACCCGGGATTTATCCGGGTATTCAGGATATTTCCCGGGCCGGGCGGCGACGCGGCAAATGCCGGCGAGGTTCCCGGCAGCCGCGTGACTTATTGCCCCCCCAAGACCCGGTGTTGACGATGCTGCAACGAAGTTACGCACGACGGCCCGGAATATCGGGGCCGCCGTGGTGTGTCCGTCTCCAGGCACAACGCTGCCCCGGCCCGGCGGGCCTAGCCTCCACCAACAACAACGAAGAGGGATGAAAAAGCTTCTCCTGCTTGCCGCCGCCCTGCTCGCGGGGCTGCTGCTGTTCACCCGGCACGGTGCCGGCGAGGCGCAGCCGCGCCCGGCGCCCGCCGTGCTGGTGGTCAGCGGCTCCAACACCATGGCGCCGCTGGTGCAGGCCATGGCGCGGCGCTTCGAGCAGCAGCATGCGGGCGTGCGCGTGGACGTCGGCGACAGCAACTCCAGCCGCGGGCTGGCCGACGTGCGTGCCGGCCAGGCGCAGGTGGCCATGGTCTCGCGCATGCTGCGCGGCGACGAGCAGGACCTGCGCTACCTGCCCATCGCGCGCGACGGCCTGGCCCTGGTCGTCCATGCCGACAACCCCGTGACGTCGCTCAGCCACGCGCAGGTGGCGGCCATCTACAGCGGCCGGGTGACGAACTGGAAGCCCTTGGGCGGGCGCGACGAGCCCATCCTGAGCATCGCCCCGGCCCGCGGCGAGCACGGCTCGCCGGCGCTGGTGGCGCAGCATTTCAAGCTGCCGCTGGAGCAGCTCCGGGCGCAGCACACCGTGGGCGACAACGCCGAGCGGCTGCAGGCGGTGCAGGCGCACCGCAACGCCATCGCCTTCGTCTCCGTGGGCGAGGCCGAGCGCAGCCGCCAGGCCGGCGCCGCCTTGCGGCTGCTGGCCGACGAGGACATCGCCGCCACCAGCCGCAACGTGGCGCGCGGCGACTACCCGTTGGTGCGGCCGCTGGGGCTGGTGACGCGCGGGCAGCCCGGTGCGCTGTCGCAGGCCTTCATCGCGTTTTGCGCGTCCTCGCAGGTCACGGACCTGATCGTGGCGCACGGCTTCGTGCCCTACCTGGACTGAGGACCCCCCATGCTGCGCGAAAGCCTCGTCCGCTTGCGCCACGCCGTGGCCGGCTGGAGCCTGCGCGCGCGGCTGTTGAGCGGCTTTGCCGTGCTGCTGCTGCTCACGCTCACGGCCGACGGCATCTCGCTGCTGAGCCAGCGGCATGCGCAGCGGGCGATGGACGACTTCCTGAACGGCGACAACCGCATCGCCGAGCTCACCGCCGACGCCCGCGCCGAGCTGCTGCGCGCGCGGCGCAGCGAAAAGGATTTCCTGCTGCGCGTGCGCGAGTACGGCTGGGAGGAGGCGCGTGCGCGCTACGCCACGCTGCTGCAGGACCAGCTGACCGGCCTGGGGCGGGCCATGGCCGAGGTGCGCTCGCTCACCCGCGACCCGGCCGTGGCCGCCGAGGCCGCCGACGTGCACAACGCCGCGCAGCAGTACGAAAAGGGCTTCCTGCTGGTGGTGGAGCTGTACGGCCGGCTGGGCCGGCGCGACGCCGGCCTGGAGGGCCGCATGCTGCAAAGCGCGCAGGCGCTGGAAGCGCTGCTGCAGGACAGCCCCGCGCCGCTGCCCATGCTGCTGCTGCAACTGCGCCGCGCCGAGAAGAACTTCATCCTGCTGCACACGCGCATCCCGGCCGACCGCTTCGAAGCGCTGGCCTCGCAACTGCAGGCCGCGATGGCCCAGGCCGCGCTCGCACCTGCGCAGCGCCAGGAGCTGCTGCGCCTGGCCGGCGACTACCAGCGCAGCTTCGCCGACTACGTGGCCGTGGAAGCCGCCATCGACGAGGCCTGCCAGCGCTACCTGGCCGCCGCGCACACCGTGGAGCCGCTGCTGGACCGCCTGGCGCTGCGCGCCGCCGCCGCCGACCAGGCCACCCACACCATGCTGGACGACTTGGGCCGTGCCACGCAGTGGGCGGTGGCCGCGTCGGCCCTGGTGGCCCTGCTGCTGGGCACGGCCGTGGTGCTGCGCGTGGGCCGCGGCATAGACCGCGCCCTGCGCGCGTGCATGCACTTCGCCGGCCGCGTGGCCGCGGGTGACCTGCAGGCGCGGCTGCCGGTGCAGGACCGCAGCGAGCTCGGCAGCATGGCCGCCTCGCTCAACCGCATGGCCGACGCGCTGCAAAAGGCGCAGGCCGACCAGGCCGACCAGGCCGCCGAGCTGCGCCGCGTCAACCGCACGCTGCGCGTGCTCAGCCAGTGCAACGAGACGCTGGTGCGCGCCACCGACGAGGCCGAGCTGGTGCAGCTCATCTGCCGCCACGTCGTGGAGATGGGCGGCTACCGGCTGGCCTGGGTGGGCGAGGCGCGCCATGACCCGCGCCGCAGCATCGCGCCGCTGGCCCTGGCCGGCGTGGACAAGGACTACGTGGACGGCCTGGCCCTGAGCTGGGACGACGCGGCGCAGCGCCACGGCATTGCCGGCGCCGCCGTGCGCGACGCGCGCGTGCTGCTGGTGCGCGACATCGCCGCCGACGCCACGCTCGCGCCCTGGCACGGCGCGGCGCGCGAGCGCGGCCTGGCCTCGTGCATCGCGCTGCCGCTGCGCGCCCGCGCCGGCGTGCTGGGCGTGCTGTGCATCTACGCGCAGGAGGTGGACGCCTTCGACGCGCAGGAGATCAAGGTGCTCACCGAGCTGGCCGACGACCTGGCCTACGGCATCGCCAGCCTGCGCGAGGCGGCCGAGCGCCAGCGCGTGCAGCGCCAGCTGGAGCACCAGGCCGCCTTCGACACCCTCACCGGGCTGGCCAACCGCGTGACGCTGCACGCGCGGCTGCAGCAGTCCATGGCCGACGCGCGGCGCCAGGACAAGCGCGTGGCGGTGATGCTGCTGGACCTGGACCGCTTCAAGCTCGTCAACGACACGCTGGGCCACCACAGCGGCGACCAGTTGCTGTGCAGCGTGGCGCGGCGGCTGCAGGGCTCGGTGCGCGAGTGCGACACCGTGGCGCGGCTGGGCAGCGACGAGTTCGTGGTGCTGCTCAAGGACATCCGCAGCGCCGCCGACGCCGCGGGCGTGGCCGCGGCGCTGCTCAAGGAGATCGCCGAGCCGCAGGTGCTCGACGGCTGCGAGCTGCGCCCCGCGGCCTCCATAGGCGTGAGCCTGTTCCCCGACGACGCGCAGGAGCTGGCCGCGCTGCTGCGCAACGCCGACACCGCCATGGGCCATGCCAAGGCCGCCGGCGGCCACCGCTTCCACTTCTTCGCGCCGGAGATGAACCAGCGCGTGGCCGCGCGGCTGGCGCTGGAGGCCGACCTGCGCCGCGCCCTGGAGCGCGGCGAGCTGCTGGTGCACTACCAGCCGCAGGTGAGCCTGCGCGGCGGCGAGGTGGTGGGCGCGGAGGCGCTGGTGCGCTGGCACCACCCGCGCCGGGGCATGGTGTCGCCCGCGGACTTCATCCCGCTGGCCGAGGAGACGGGACTGATAGACGCCCTGGGCGAGTGGGTGCTGCGCGAGGTCTGCCGCCAGCAGCGCCAATGGCTGGACCAGGGCCTGAACGTCCCGCAGGTGGGGGTGAACCTCTCGGCGCGGCAGTTCCGGCATCCGGACCTGGTGGGCCTGGTGGCGCAGTCGCTGCGCGAGCAGCGGCTGCGGCCCAGCCTGCTGGGCCTGGAGATCACCGAGAGCGCGGCCATGCACGACGTGGAGTCGGCCATCGCCACCGTGACGCGGCTGCGCTCGCTGGGCGTTGGGCTGTCGCTGGACGATTTCGGCACCGGCTACTCCTCGCTGAGCCACTTGAAGCGCTTCCCGCTGGACCACCTCAAGATCGACCGCTCCTTCGTGAGCGACCTGGGCACCGACCCCGACAGCGCCGCCATCTGCAACGCCGTGGTGGGCCTGGCGCACAGCCTGGGGCTGCGCGTGGTGGCCGAGGGCGTGGAGACGGAGTCGCAGATGCTGTTCCTGCGCCGCCAGCGCTGCGACGAGCTGCAGGGCTACCTGTTCAGCCGCCCGCTGCCCGCGGCGGACTACGCGGCGCTGCTGGCCTGCGGCCGCCGGCTGCCGCTGCCGCCCGCGGAAGGCGCCGCGCTGCAGGCGGTGGCCTGAAAGCGCAGGCGGCACCCCGGGCGGGTGCCGGAAGGAGGCCCCAAGGGGGCAGGGCACGGTGCTTGCCAAGGGAAAGGCGTGTCCAACCTCTCTCAAAACACCGTCATGAAGAGCACCGTTTTCGCCGCCGTCTTTGCCGCCGCGCTGGCCTGCCAGGGCGTGAGCGCCGTGGCGCAGGAGACGCCCGCGATCTCCAAGCAGGAGGCCAAGGACCTCAAGACCCAGTCCAAGGGCGAGTACGAGGCCCGCAAGGACATTGCCGACGCCAACCACGAGCTCAACAAGGCCGACTGCGAAGTCGGCGCCGACGGCAGCGCCGAACGGGCCTGCAAGAAGGAAGCAAAGGCCGTGAACAAGGCACAAAAGGCCGAGGCCAAGCAGATCCACGAGGAGGACAAGCAGGCCATCAAGGCCTTGTCCAGCAAGTAAGCGCAGGCGCCGCGCCCGCCCGGTGGCCCGTCACCGCCGGGCGCAGCGCGGCGTTCACGCTCCCCGGTGCGCCGGCTCGCGGCGTTGGCGGCCCACATCCTGGGCCGCCGGCGTTGCGGCCGGCGCGCTGGCGTGCGCTGGACATGCCGGGCAGGTCACCGGCCCGCGGCGATTGGTGCAACATGCGCGCGCCTTGCGCGGCGCGCCCGCCGCAAGGGCTGTGCCCCCAACGCCCACGACCCTCCATCCGCCCTGCCATGACTGCTGTATCCCCTGCACGGCGCCCGCGCACCGAGCGCGAGGTGCGCGTGGACCTTGCCGCCGCCTACCGGCTGGCCGCCCTGGCCGGCTGGGACGACACCATCTACACCCATCTCTCCGCCGCCGTGCCGGACGAGCCGGGCGTCTACCTGCTCAACGAGTTCGGCCTGGCCTTCGACGAGGTGCGTGCCAGCGACCTGGTGAAGGTGGACGTGCACGGCCGCGTGGTGGACGGCAGCGCCCGCCGCGTCAACCCCAGCGGCTTCGCGATCCACGGCGCCGTGCATACCGCGCGGGCCGACGTGGAGTGCGTGGTGCACCTGCACGCGCCCTGGGGCGTGGCGCTGTCCATGCTCCCCGACGGGCTGCTGCCCACCTCGCAATGGGCCATGCGGCTGCACGGCCGCCTTGGGCGCCACGCCTACGAGGGCCTGGCCCTGGGCGGCGAGGAGCAGCAGCGCCTGGTGCAGCGCTTGGGGCCCCTTGACGGGCTGATCCTGGAGAACCACGGCACGCTCACCGTGGGCCGCACGGTGGCCGAGGCCTTCATGCTCATGCACATCCTGGAGCGCGCCGCGCAGGCGCAACTGCGCGCCATGGCCGCGGCGCCGGGCAGCCTGCGCGTGGCCGACGCGGCGCTGGCCGAGGGCACCTACCGCCAGTGGGTGGGCGACGGTAGCGAGTGGGACGGCGACGCCGAGTGGCCCGCGCTGCTGCGCCGCGCCGACCGGCTCTCGCCGGGCTTTCGCGACTGAACAACGCGAGCCGTATTTCTTTTTTTTTCAGCTTCCCCTTCCAAGGAGACTCCCATGCCGACCATTCGCGTTGAACTGTTCGAGGGCCGCACGGCCGAGCAAAAGGCCGCCCTGGCCAAGGAATTGACCGACGCCTGCGTGCGCGTGCTCGGCGGCAAGGCCGACGGCGTGGACGTGCTGTTCTTCGACGTGGCCCGCCACAACTGGGCCAGCGGCGGCCAGCTCTGGAGCGACAAGGCGCCGCCGGCACCGGCGGCGGAATAAACAAAGCCGCGGAATACACCGCCTGAAAACCGCCGTCATTTCCATTCACGGAAATGACGGCGGTTTTTCAACGGCAGGCTTCACCGCATTCAAAGAATGCGTTGATTCACATACAAAAAGATAAGCAATCCATTTGAAAAACGGGCAACGGCGCCAGGACGATTTCAATCGAAAATTGCAGTTACTCAATAAACAACCAATATCCCCGAAACACGAGAAAAAAGATTCGAAGTCAACACGAATTCAATAAATTAATAATTCAATACATGAATAGACGAGCTGGGGAATAAAAACCGGTACGCAGGGCCGCTTGTGCAGCCTGGGGCAGCCCGGCACGCCTGAGCAGCGGCAGCGGCCCGTCGGCTGCCGCCCGGAGCAGCCCCGGCGAAACAGCCTGCAATGATGGTTATGTCAACTTACGCGCCATCTCGCTGAAATACCCCCGGATCCTGCGTAATTGCGCCATGTGCCGGAACGGCGCTTGCCCTTGACGCTGCACCCCCAATTTCCAGGCCTGGGGCGGCTAATGCCTGATTGGCAGCGAGGCGCCCTCCGCTGGACATTGGAGGCGCGGGATGCGCCGGTGGTGCCGCGCCTGAATCCAGGTGCGGCGACAGGTCCTGGTGAAATGCCCGCCGGTGGCGCGCCGGCCGGTTTGGGAAAGGATTTCAAAATGCTGCTCTCCAGCAGGACCCTGCACCAGAGGCACCCGATCGCCATGGCCATCATCGGCCTGGGCCTGAACATCATCGGGATACTTTTGCTGGCGCCGTCCAACCTTCCGTACAAGGAATTCCTGGTGACGCTGGGCGTGCTGGGCGTGGCCATGAACGGCTTCGCGCTGGTCGTGCACCTGTGCGCCCGCTCCGACCGGCGATGAGCCGGCGCGCCGCGCCGGCGTGAAGCCGCTGGGCGGGCCGCCGCCCGGCGCCGCGGCCCTTCAGCGCAGGCGCAGGCTTTTTTCCATGCGCACGGCGTCCATCACGCCGCCGTAGTAGCCGGCCGAGCGGCCCGTGGCCGCGAAGCCCAGGCGGCGGTAGAAGGCCAGCGCGCCGGGGTTGTCGGCACGCACCTCCAGGCGAATCTTTTCCAGCCCCGCCAGCCGCGCCGGCGCCTCCAGCCAGCCCATGAGCCGCGCGCCCGCGCCCTGGCGCTGGTAGGCCGGCGCCACGGCCAGCAGCGCCAGGTGGGCGTGCTGCTCGGCGTACTCCATGATCCCGAAGCCCAGCAGGCCGCCGTCGCCGGCATGGGCCACGGCCACGTTGATGGTCGGATCGGCCATGGCCTGCAGCACGCGGCCGCGCCGCCAGCTCCAGCCCAGGTCGAACTCGATGTACTCGCGCGACATGAGCGCGATGCGGGCCGCCTCGTCCGGCAGCGCCAGCCGGATCGTGGGAATGATGAACATGCCTGGACTCCCCATGTGCCGCAGCGTGGGCACCACAGCTTGGCGCGCCCGGCGGCCCGCACTGCCGTGACCGCTCGGTAACCTGTCGCACCACAGGGTTTTTAGGGATAGCCGATCCCGCGGCGCGCAGGCATGGCGGTGCCGCGTGGTCGCCATGAGCGCGCCGCTCAGTGCGGCAGGCGCTTTTCGTAGTCGGTGAGAGCGGTGAGCAGCCGGTCGCGGGCGGGCAGCTCGCCGGTGGGGGTGAAGTGATCCACCACGGCGGGCAGCAGCGCGGCCAGGCCGCGGCGCGCCTCGTCCTCGGCCACGCCGGCGCGCCCGGCGATGGCGCGCAGCTCGGCCGCGCTGAACACCTCGCCCACGACGGCCGGCGCCAGGGCCTCGTTGGCCCCCGCCGTCACCCAGGAGCTGGCCAGCGGCCCGTGGCCGTGGCGCGAGAAGCGCGCCAGCAGCCCGGC
>NZ_JAXOJX010000115.1:0-15374 GCF_034427735.1 Azohydromonas lata | reverse complement strand
CGGCCGAGCCGGCCGTCGACAGCGCCGCCAAGTGCGCGGTGCGCGTGCTCGAGCTCACGGTGGGCCCGCTGGATCACCCCGAGCAAGCCAACAACCTGGCCGAGCTGTTCGCCGAGATTCCCGACCTGGGCGTCCTCGAGCCGCTGGACGGGGGCCATGCCGCCGACGGCATGCGCCGCTTCAAGGTGCTGACCACCAGCGGCGACGACGAGCTGATGGACCTGTTCACCTTCCACGTCGCGCGCGAGGCGCTGCGCCTGGCGCCCATGCACGTGGGCTACGGCTTCCACGATGACGCCCCCGGTGCCCCGCCGCCGGAAACGCCCGACCTGGGCTACGGCTTCTTCGACGACGCCCCCGGCGTGCCCGACCTGGGCGAGATGCCCGCGCCTACCGCCACCGAGACGCACGAGGCCCCCGCCGCCGCGCCGGCCAAGGCCGTGGTCGCCGCCGCCGCCACGCCGGCCGCCGCCTCGCCCAAGGCCGCCGCGCCGCGCGTGGACAAGGGCGAGTCCACCACGCTGCGCGTGTCGGTGGAAAAGGTGGACCAGCTCATCAACCTGGTGGGCGAGCTCGTCATCACGCAGGCCATGCTGGCCCAGAACAGCAAGCAGCTCGACGGCTCGCTGCACCAGCAGCTGGTCTCCGGGTTGGCGGCGCTGGAGCGCAACACGCGCGACCTGCAGGAATCGGTCATGTCCATCCGCATGATTCCGATGTCCGTGGTCTTCAGCCGCTTCCCGCGCATGCTGCGCGACCTGGAATCCAAGCTGGGCAAGCGCATCGAGATGCACACCCAGGGCGAGGCCACCGAGCTGGACAAGGGCCTGGTGGAAAAGATCACCGACCCGCTCACCCACCTGGTGCGCAACAGCGCCGACCACGGCATCGAGCTGCCGGCCGAGCGCCTGGCGCGCGGCAAGCCCGAGCACGGCAGCATCACCCTGGTGGCCAGCCACCAAGGCGGCAACATCGTGATCGAGGTGCGCGACGACGGCCGCGGCCTGGACCGCGAGAAGCTGTTGCGCAAGGCGCGCGAGCGCGGCCTGGACGCGCCCGACAGCCTCACCGACGCCGAGGTCTGGGGCCTGATCTTCGCCCCGGGCTTCTCCACGGCCGACGTCGTCACCGACGTCTCCGGCCGCGGCGTGGGCATGGACGTGGTCAAGAAGAACATCACGGCGCTGGGCGGCACGGTGGAGATCGACTCCGCGCCCGGCCAGGGCATGAGCGTGAAGGTCCGCCTGCCGCTGACGCTGGCCATCATGGACGGCATGAGCGTGGGCATCGGCGCCGAGTGCTACATCGTCCCGCTGGCCAGCGTGGTCGAGTCCTTCCAGGTCACGCAGGGGATGATCCGCGGCCTGGCCGGCGCCCGCGTCGTCGAGGTGCGCCAGGAGTACATGCCCGTGGTGGACATGCAGCGCCTGTTCAGCGTGCCGCGCCCGGGCAAGGACCAGCCCAGCGACATGATGGTCGTGGTCGAGGCCGACGGCGGGCGCGTGGCGCTGCTCGTGGACGAGCTGCTGGGCCAGCAGCAGGTGGTGGTCAAGAACCTGGAGGCCAACTACCGCCGCGTGGACGGCATCTCCGGCGCCACCATCCTGGGCGACGGCCGCGTGGCCCTGATCCTGGACGTCGGCGGCCTGGTGCGCCGCTCGCGCACCCGGCTCATGGACGGCCACGCCTGACGCGCGCGGGCCTTCAGGCATCAAGCAGTAAGCAGTTGGGGTACTCATGATCAACGCATGGATACGGAGCTTTTCCATCCGCTTTCGCATGGTCGGCGCCATCCTCACGGTGCTGGCGCTGCTCGCCCTGGTGAGCGGCGTGGGCCTGTGGGGGATGGGCAGGCTGCACCGCGTGAGCGACGGCTTCATGGCGAGCACGCATGCCCGCACCATGGACGCCGTGGCCCTGGAGCGGCAGCTCGGCAGCATCCGGCGCCATGAGAAGGACCTGGTGATCCACCTCGACTCGGCCGAGGCCGCGGCGCGGCACCAGGCCCTGTGGAACACCGCCGTGCAGCAGGCCACGCAAATGGCGCAGCGGCTGGGCCAGGGCTCCGCGGACGCCGGCGCCACCGCGGCTGCCGCCGTGGCCGGCGCCCTTGCCGACTACGCCGCCAAGGCCGCGCCGGTGCTCACGCAGGCCGCCGCCGGCGGCTTCGCGACCGCGGCGCTGGCCGACCGCGCGCTGGAGCCGGCCAAGACGCCCATACACGCCACCGAGGCCGAGGTGGGCAAGCTGCTCACCCACCTGAAGGCGCAGCAGGAGGCCGCCGCCGCCGAGCTCGCCGGCGCCTCCAGCCTCGCCCACCTGCTGTTTGCCGCGGCGGCGCTGGTGAGCGCGCTCGTGGTGGTGCCGCTGACGCTGGCCAACATGGCCTCCATCTGCGCGCCGGTGGCGCAGGCCCGCGCCGTGGCCGAGCGCATCGCCACGGGCGAGCTGTCGCAGGAGGTGCAGATCACGGGCAACGACGAGATCTCGGCGCTGCTGCGCTCGCTGGCGGGCATGCAGCATGCGCTGCAGTCGCTGGTCAACGAGGTGCGCCAGAGCGCGTCCTCGGTGCAGTTGGCCAGCTCCGAGGTGGCCGCGGGCAACAGCGACCTCTCCAGCCGCACCGAGCAGACGGCCTCCAGCCTGCAGCAGACGGCTTCGAGCATGCAGCAGCTCACCGTCAACGTGCGCTCCGGCGCCGACGCCGCGGCCACGGCCAACCAGCTCGCCTCCTCGGCCTCCGACGTGGCGCGCCGCGGCGGCGAGGTGGTGTCGCAGGTGGTGAGCACCATGGACGGCATACAGACCGCCAGCCGCCGCATCGGCGACATCATCGGCACGATCGACGGCATCGCCTTCCAGACCAACATCCTGGCGCTCAACGCCGCGGTGGAAGCGGCGCGCGCGGGCGAGGCCGGCCGCGGCTTCGCGGTGGTGGCCGGCGAGGTGCGCAGCCTGGCGCAACGCTCGGCCGAGGCCGCGCGCGAGATCAAGACCCTCATTGGGCAGAGCGTGGAGCAGGTCGAAAGCGGCTCCGCGCTGGTACAGGACGCGGGCCGCACCATGGACGAGATCGTCCAGGGTGTGCGCCGCGTCTCCGACGTCATCGGCGAGATCAGCGCCGCCGCCGCCGAGCAAAGCGGCGGCATCGGCCAGGTCAACACCGCCGTGGTCGAGCTCGACCGCATGACGCAGCAAAACGCCGCGCTGGTAGAGCAAAGCGCCGCGGCGGCGCAAAGCTTGAGCGAACAGGCGCAGCGCCTGAGCGTGGTCGTGTCGCGCTTTCGCACGGGGATGCACGACGCCATGGAGCCCGCAGCCGCGCCGCGCGCGCCGGCCGCCTCCATGACGCCGCGCGCGCCGGCGCAACGCCCCGCGCCCGCGCAGCCCTCGCCCGCGGTGCTGGCGCAGGCCGCGCTGGAGCGGGCCAGCCGTGCGTCGCTGCCCGGGGCCTCCAAGCCCGGCGCCAGCGGCGAGAGCGACTGGGAAAGTTTTTGAAAAGAGCGGATGACGATGACGCGTTCTTGCCCAACGCGCCCGTGTGCTTGCTTCCGCAACACAACGCCCCGGGCATGAACGACGATTCCGAGAACCCCTGATGTCACTTTCCACGCTTTCCCTGGCAGCCCGGCTGCGCCTCATGGCGCTGGCCGTGACGCTGGCCTTGCTGGGCCTGTCGGCCTACACGGGCTTCGCCTTCCACGCTTCGGCGCTGGAGATGCGGCTGAGCGCCACGCGCGCCGTGGTGCAGCAGTCGCTGACCATTGCGCAGCACTGGCAGTCGCAGGAGGCCGCGGGCAGCCTGTCGCGCCACCAGGCGCAGCAGCGCGCCATAGAGGAAATCCGCGCCATCCGCTACGACGGCAAGGAATACGTCTGGGTCAACGACATGACGGCGCGCATGGTGGCCCACCCCATCAAGCCCGAGCTCGAAGGCCAGGACCTCTCGCAGAGCAAGGACCCCAGCGGCAAGCGGCTGTTCGTGGCGTTCGTGGAGACCGTGCAGCGCGAAGGCGCGGGCTACGTGGACTACCTGTGGCCCAAGCCCGGCGCGCAGGACCCCGTGCCCAAGCGCTCCTACGTCGCGGGCTTCGCGCCCTGGGGCTGGGTGCTGGGGTCGGGCGTGTACGTGGACGAGGTGCGCGCCGCCGCGCTGCGCTTTGCCATGGCCAGCCTGGCCACGGCGCTGGTGCTGGGTGCGCTGGTGCTGGGGTTTGCGCAGCTCATGGCGCGCGACCTGCAACGCCGCATGAAGGGCGCGCTGCACGTGCTGCAGGCCATGGCCTCGGGTGACCTGGCGCAGCCGGTGACCGCCGGCCGCCCCGACGAGATAGGCCGGCTGCTGCAGGCCATGGAAGCCATGCGCGGCGGCTTGGGCCGCATGGTGGCGCAGGTGCGCCGCGGCAGCGACGGCATAGGCAGCGCCTGCGCGCAGATCGCCAGCGGCAATGCCGACCTGGCCAACCGCACCGAGCTCACCGCCGGGCGGCTGCAGGACAGCGCCGCGAGCATGAACGAGCTGGCCGGCGGCGTGCATACCAGCGCCGATTCGGCCGCCAGCGCCCACACCCTGGCGGCCGGCGCCGCCGACGTGGCCCAGCGCGGCGGCGAGGTCGTGCACCGCGTGGTGGCCACCATGGACGAGATCCACGCCGGCTCGCGGCGCATTGCCGAGATCACCGGCGTGATCGACGGCATCGCCTTCCAGACCAACATCCTGGCCCTGAACGCCGCGGTGGAAGCCGCCCGCGCCGGCGAGGCCGGCCGCGGCTTCGCGGTGGTGGCCGGCGAGGTGCGCGCGCTGGCACAGCGCTCGGCCGCGGCGGCACGCGAGATCAAGGCCCTCATCGGCGGCAGCGTCGAGCAGGTGGAGGCCGGCAGCCGCCTGGTGAGCGAGGCCGGCAGCACCATGGACGAGATCGTGGCCCAGGTGCGCCGCGTGGCGCAGCTCATCGGCAACGTGGGCCAGACCATGCAGCAGCAGGCCGACGGCATCGCCCAGGTGCGCGACACCATGAGCCAGCTCGACACCCACACCCAGAACAACGCCGCGCTGGTGGAGGAAACCGCCGGCGCGGCGCAGCACCTGCGCGACCAGGCGCAGGCGCTGGAGAACGCCGCCGCGGTGTTCCGCCTGGAAGCCGGCGCGCACGACGCGCTGCCCCAGGCGGCCGCCCTGGCGCCCGCGCCGTCCAGCCCCAAGTCGCAGGCCACCCAGCTCATCGCGCGCGCGGCCCGCAACAGCGGTCCAGGCAGTTCCGGCATTACCCGCAGCACCCGCAGCACCCGTGGCGGCGCCCTGCCCGCCGCTCCCGTGGCTTCCGTCACGCCCGCCGCGGCGACGGCGGCGGAAGATGCATGGGAGCAGTTCTAAAAATCGCCCTGTCCGCCCAAAGGCCCAGCGCCGGGCGGCAGGCCCCGAAGGTCCCCAGGCCCCTTGTCGGCCCAACATGCAGGAGTCACGCATGGATTTGATCAACACCCCCGCCCGCTCCACGGCCGGCGCCCTCCAGATGGCCGGCAACCGCGCCATGGCCGAGCCGCGCGGCGGCGAATTCCTCACCTTCCGCCTGGGCCAGGAGGAGTACGGCATAGACATCCTGCGCGTGCAGGAAATCCGCTCCTACGAGCCGCCCACGCGCATCGCCAACGCGCCGGCCTTCATGAAGGGCGTGGTCAACCTGCGCGGCGTCATCGTCCCGGTGGTGGACCTGCGCCTGAAGCTGGGCTGCGACACGGCCGAGTACAACAGCTTCACCGTGGTGATCGTGCTCAACGTGCGCGGGCGCATCGTCGGCGCGGTGGTGGACTCGGTGTCCGACGTGATGCAGCTCAACACCGAGCAGATCCGCCCCGCGCCGGAGATGAACTCCACCGTGGACGCGAGCTTCATCACCGGCATCGGCGGCGTGGGCGAGCGCATGCTCATCCTCATCGACATCGAGGCGCTCATGAGCAGCGCCGACATGGGCCTCATAGACGCCGCACGCTGACGGCGCGGCGCGCCGGCTGCCCACCGCGCCGCCCTCTGGCGGCCGCGTGGGCGGGTGGCGGCGCCCGCCCACGGGTTATTCGTATTTCTCTTGGGCCGGCCTTCGCGCCTGCCCGCCTGTGCTCGCCTGCGTTTTTCATCGCGAACGCGGCAGCTTGTTCCCAAGGCTGGATCAGAGGGCACGCGTATGAAGTTCCTGAGCATCAAGTCCAAGCTGTGGCTGCCCACGCTGGCTATTTCAGTGGTCTTGGCCTTGCTCTCGGGCTTCACCGCCTGGCGCGGCGGGCACTTGCAGGCGCAGTTCGCGCAGGACACGCAGGCCCAGCAGCGCAAGCTGGAAATTGCCCTGCAGTGGAGCGGGCTCACGCAGGCCAACGCCACGCGGGTGCTGTCCACGCTGGCCGGCGACGCGACGGTGGCGGCCCTGTTCAAGCCCGCGATCGCGGCCACCACCAAGCGCATCAACGAGTTGCAGGCGTCGCTGGACGAGCTGGCCGGCACCGATGAGGAAAAGGCCGCGCTGGCGGCGGTGGCGCAGGCGCGCAAGCGCTACATCGCCGCGCGCGACCAGGCCGCCGCGCTCAAGCAGCAGGGGCAGGCCGAGCAGGCCATGGCCCGGCTGGCGTTGGACGTGCAACCGGCCATCACGGCCTATCTCGAAGTGCAGCAGGCCTTCGTGGCGCTGCAGCGCCAGCGCTCGCAAGCGCTGAGCGAGGCGGCCGAGGCGTCCATGCGCATGCTGGCCTGGACGGGCAGCGCCGTGACGGCCTTGGCCATCGCCCTCATGTGCGTGAGCAGCGCGCTGCTGGTGCGCTCCCTGTGCCGGCCGCTGAACGCGCTGGCCGCGATGGCCACGCGCATCGGCCAGGGCGATCTCACCGCGCGGGCCGACGTGGGCCGCCGCGACGAGATCGGCACCCTGCAGCAGGCGCTGGACGGCATGACGCAATCGCTGCGCCACCTCGTGGGCCAGATGCGCCAGAGCGCCAGCGACGTGTCCAAGGCCTCCGACGAGATCGCCCAGGGCAGCGCCGACCTCTCCGCCCGCACCGAGCACACCGCGGCCAACCTGCAGCAAACGGCGGCCAGCCTGCAGCAGGTCACCGATGCGCTGCGCGCGGGCGCCGAGTCCGCCGCCACGGCCAGCGTGTGCGCGAATTCGGCCTCCGAGGCGGCGCAGCGCGGCGGCGAGGTGGTGGCCCGCGTGGTCAGCACCATGGACGGCATCCAGAGCGCCAGCCACCGCATCGAAGACATCATCGGCACCATTGACGCCATCGCCTTCCAGACCAACATCCTGGCCCTGAACGCCGCGGTGGAAGCGGCGCGCGCGGGCGAGGCCGGCCGCGGCTTCGCGGTGGTGGCCGGCGAGGTGCGCAGCCTCGCGCAGCGCTCGGCCACGGCCGCGCGCGAGATCAAGGCCCTCATCGGCCAGAGCGTGCAGCAGGTCCAGAGCGGTTCGGCCCTGGTGCAGGACGCCGGGCGCACCATGGACGAGATCGTCCAGGGCGTGCGCCGCGTGACGCAGGTGATCGCCGAGATCAGCAACGCCAGCGCCGCGCAGAGCGGCAACGTCGCGGAGGTCAACACCGCCGTGGCCGAGCTCGACGGCATGACGCAGCAAAACGCCGCCCTGGTGGAGCAAAGCACCGCGGCCGCGCACGGCCTGCGCGAGCAGGCGGCCCGGCTGGGCACGGTGGTGAGCACCTTCACGCTCAGCGGCGAGCCCCGGCACGCGGCCCCGGCGCTGGCCTGATCTCCCCCGCGCGCCTGGAAGCCGCCCTCAGCCCACGCGCGGGCCGATGTACTCGGTGGCCAGCGCGAAGTGGTTCATGCGGTAGTGCATGGTGGAGGTGGGCCGGGTGCGCCCGCCGAAGTACCAGTTGATCCACGGGCCGCGCAGGCCTATTTCCGGGTGGCAGCGCCAGCGCAGGCCACGGCGCTGCGCCACCAGCACGCCGTCCAGCCAGGTGTCGATCTCGCCGTCGGGGTTGGCCTCGCCGTTGCCCCACTCGTCGGTGAGGCTGGAGTCCACCGAGTTGATGCGTATGCGCTGCTCCAGGCAGTGCCAGCGCCCCTTGGAGATCACCGCGTTGCCCAGCCGCTCCACCTCGCCGAAGTCGCTGGCCTGGTCCAGCGAGTAGATGTAGTCCTGCAGCGGGCGCAGCTCGGCGTAGGGGCTGCCGTCGCCGGGGTCCAGGCCGGCCACCATGCGCACCGAGTGGCCCTCGTAGCCCCAGCGGTCGTAGAGCTGCACCGCGCCTGAGCTGCCCTTGGGCCAGAACAGCCGCTTGCCCGTGCCGCGGCGCCCGCCGTTGCCGGTGATGGAGTACCAGTAGCCGCCGGCGTAGTCGTTCCACCAGCCCAGGCGCAAGTCCCAGCCCAGGGCCATCTTGTTGATGTCCACGCTGCTGTCCCAGTCCGGCTCCAGGTAGATGTAGAGCCGGGCGTACAGCTCCTCGTACAGCGCGGGCAGCGCCGGGCGCAGCGGGTCGGCCGGATTGCCGCGCAGCAGTTGCGACACGCCGTTGAAGGACAGGTTGGCGTTGGGCGTCAGGGTGCCGCGGAACATCACCGTGCCCGGCGCGTCCGGGTCGGCCAGCAGCTCGTAGGGGTTGCGGCTGTCGAAGCTGAGCTCGTCGAACAGCCCGCTGCGCGTGAGGTTGGAGAAGTCCCCCATGCGCAGCACGGCGGGGTGGGCGCGCAGCGCGGCGTCGCCGCCCGCGGCGATGCCCATGCGCGAGGCCTGCGCGTCGGCGCCAAGCTGAAAGCGCGGCGCATCGACCTCGAACACGCCCACGTTGAAGGCGTAGCGCACATCGCGGTCCACGCAGGTCAGCGTCATGAGCGCCTGCTGCACCGTGCCGCGCACGGCCGAGAGGTCGAACTGCACCATCACCGGCGTGCGGGCCGTGTGCCAGGCGCTTTGCCGGGTGTCGAGGTTGCGGTAGGTGCTGGGGTTGAGGGTGGCCACCAGGCCCGCGCAGGCGAATTCGCCCTGCTCGGTGCGCACCAGCAATTGCGGCGGCGTGGCCGAGAGCCGGCCGGCCCACGTCGCGAAAGCGGACGCCGAGACGCCGCTGCCGCGCAAGAAGGCGCCCCGGTTCTCGCCCGTGCCCACCCAGCGCGCGGCCAGCGCCGTGATGTCCACCGTGACGGGGCCAAGCGCCTTGACCACGAAGCCGGCCCAGGGCTGCGCGCCCTGGCCCACGCCCGCGGCATCCAGCCAGTCGCCGACGTTGCGGTTCTTCCAGGGCAGTTGCAGGTGCACGTTCCAGTAGTCGCGCGAGGGCCCGCTGCCGGCATCCCACAACAGGAACTGCGCCGGCGTGGCGGCCGGCGAGGACAAGCTTGAGACCGACTCCTTGGCGGTTTCGGTGGCCACGCCCGCGGCAGCTTGCGCGGCGGATTCCGCGATATCACTCCCGGCGCCGCCCCCGCCGCAACCGGCCAGTGCCAACGCAGGCAGCGTCAGCAGCGCCTCGCGCCTCTTGATTTGAAACATGCAATCTCCTGGCTTGAAATGACCACGGCTTTTCAAAATCACGGGAACAGCCCGACATTTAAAAAGCGACGCTCTGCCCGCCCCTATTCATTTGTTTCGAACGGAAAGCCCGCGCACATCATGCGCAACTCAAAGCCAGTCAATTAACTCTTCATTCGCGGGATGGAAATAAAAGGGTTACACAAATTTCACCTCTGCCGATTCCAAAACCCCCGCACTCGCAGAAGCACAACGCAGCCCGACGGCGGCTCGAAAGAAGCGAAATTCACCCTGGATTGAATTTCCGTCCTGGCCAAGATTGATTTCCACGGCTGGAGCGGACGTCTTTCACAAGCCCTTTTCCAAGGGAGGACATTTACCCAGCGCCGGATACGGGGCGGTCCCAAGAAAATGGCGGCCGCCACCGCCCTTGGCCATCGATATTCAACCCAGGCATGTTTCCCCAGGGTCGCAAACTTTTGGCGGCAGCGCTCAATAAAATATCGGCAACCCACAAGCATTCAGCGCGAAAAAATGGTTGCAACGCTTTACGAAGCCGCAACTGAATTCGATGCAACGAAAACCTGGAAAAGCTGGCAGAAAATGAAAAAGGGATTTCACGGCAAGGCGTGAAATCCCTGGGGATTCAACCCCCGCACGGCCTGCGGGGCTGCGTTCCAAAGATCTACAGGTCCAGCACCAGGCGGGCCGATTTCGCCCGCGAGCAGCAGGGCGTGAACTGGTCGTTGGCGGCCTGTTCCTCGGGGGTGAGGTACACGTCGCGGTGGTCCGGCGTGCCTTGCAGCACCCGCGTGAGGCAGGTGCCGCACACGCCCTGCTCGCACGACACCAGCACCTCCACGCCCGCCTCGGCCAGCGCCTGCGTCACGGTCCGGTCCGGCGCCACCGTGATGACGCGGCCGGAGCTGGCCAGTTGCACCTCGAAGGCCTCGTCGCCCGTGCGCGGCGCGGCCTCGGCGCCGGCCGAGAAGAACTCCCAGTGCAACTGCTGCTCGCCCCAACCCGCGGCGCGCGCGCTGGAGAGCACCGCGTCCATGAAGCCCTTTGGGCCGCACACGTAGAGGTGCGTGCCGGGCTGCGGCTGCGCCAGCAGCGCGGCCAGGTCCAGGCGCTGCGCCTCGGGGCCGTCGTCGAAGTGGAACTGCGCCCGATCCGCGAAGGCCGCGCCCTGGATGCGCTGCACGAAGGCCGCGCGCTCGCGCGAGCGCGCGGCGTAGTGCAGGTCGAAGGAGGCGCCCATCACCGCCAGCCGCTCGGCCATGCACAGGATGGGCGTGACGCCGATGCCGCCGGCCAGCAGCAGGCTGTGGCGCGCCTCGTGCGCCAGCGCGAAGTGGTTCTTGGGCGCGCTGATCTGCAGCTCGTCGCCCTCCTTCACCGCGTCGTGCACGGCCGCCGAGCCGCCGCGCGAGGCCGGGTCGCGCAGCACGGCGATGAGGTAGCGGTGCGTCTCGGCCGGGTCGTTGCACAGCGAGTACTGGCGCACCACGCCGCCGCCCAGGTGCACGTCCACGTGCGAGCCGGCGGAAAACGGCGGCAGCGCCGCGCCGTCCACGCTGGTGAGCTCCAGGCTGCAGATGCCCTCAGCCTCCTGCGCCTTGCGCGCCACGCGCACGCGCAGCGCCGAAGCGGCGGCGCTCATTGCGACAGCTCCGCGGCAGAGGCGCCGGCCAGCCGGTCGGCGGCCGCGGCCTGCTCGGCCGCCAGCACGCGCTCCATCACCCGGCGCGACTGCATGCCGCCCGCATCGATGTTGAGCATCAGCAGCTTGCGCTCGGGCCACTGGCTGATGTTGGCCTGCTGGCGCTCCAGCATCTGCAGGTCCTCGCCGAACACCTTGGCCTGGCCTTCGCGTATGGCCAGCGTCAGCGCCGGGTCCTGCGGCTTGAAGTGCCGCGCCATGCCCCAGAAGTAGTGGTGCGAGGTCTCGGTCTCGGGCGTGATGAAGTCCACCACCACTGCATAGACCTTCTTGTCCGCCGGCGCGTCCTTGCCGCCGTGGCCGGCCAGCGCCACGCCCACCTCGATCATCACGTGGCTGGGCGGCGTGAAGTGGCACACCTGCCAGCGGTCCACGCGCTGGTCGTCCGGCAGCCCGTGGCCGCGCAGCGCCATCTTCCAGAAGGGCGGCGCCTCCGGCAGGTCGCTCATGAAGCGGCTGGTGGTGACGTGGTCGCCATCGACCTTGGTCACGCAGGGCGTCTCGTCGATCTCCTTCTGGCCTATGGAGGTCGAGTGCACGTAGGTCTCGTGCGTGAGGTCCATGAGGTTGTCCACCATGAGCCGGTAATCGGCCTTCACGTGGTAGTAGCCGCCGCCATAGGCCCACTCGGGGTCGTCGGCCCAATGCAGGGCGGGCAGCAGCGCGGGGTCGGCCTGGTCCTTGTCGCCGGGCCACACCCAGATGAAGCCGTGGCGCTCCAACACCGCGAAGCTCTTGATGCACGGGAAACCGCGCACCCGCTGCCCCGGCATGGCGATGGTCTTGCCGTCGCAGCCCATCTCCAGCCCGTGGTAGCCGCACACGAGCTTGCCGTCGCTCACGTAGCCCAGCGACAGCGGCGCGCCGCGGTGCGGACAGAAGTCCTCCACCGCGGCCGGCGAGCCGTCGGCCTGCCGGTAGAACACGATGGCCTCGTTGCAGACCTTGCGGCCCAGCGGCTTGCCGTCAATCTCCTGCGGCGTGCAGGCCACGTACCAGGCGTTCTTGGGGAACATGAAGTCGTCTCCTTCAGGAAATCCGTTCCAAGGTGGTCGGCCGGCGCGGCGCGCCTGCGCCCCTGGCAAGGGTCGCGGCAAGCCGTGCGCCGGCCCGGCAGGCGTGCCGCAGGGGCTGCGGCCGCCGGGATGGTCAGCGTACTGAATACGTCATTCAGTGTACTGATCGTGGATTCCGCAGGCTATGGGTTGGCCCTCCCGATTTACCCTAGGTCAAGACGTCAACAACCGTGTCCACGCCCGCCCTGTCCTTCATCGCCCGCCGCGCAGCCGCCGGGGCCGCCGCCTGCATTGCCGCACTGGCCTTGGGCGGCTGCGCCGGGCCGCGCGAGGAGGCGGACGTTCCCGCCGCGCTGGGTTTGGGGGGCCGCGTGGTCACGCTGCCCACGCCGCGGCAGCGCCTGGTGCACCTGGCGCTGCAGGAATGGGCGCTGTGGGGCCGCGCCCGCTGGGACAGCGCCGCCGACACCTGGGACGGGCCGGCCGGCGCCGGGACGCCACGGCGCGAGCACATGGCCGACGCCGCCAGCCGCGTGCTGCTGTACTGGCAGGTGCTGCGCGGCGACACCTTCGTGGCCGAAGGTGCGCAGTACCCCGACGGCTCGCTGGTGGCGTGGTCGGCGGTCTTCATCTCGTACCTCATGAAGTCCGCCGGCGTGCCGGATGCCGTCTTTCCCGCCAGCGCGCTGCACTGGCACTACATCAAGGCCGTGCATGACGGGCCCTCGCCCGCGGGCTTCGAAGCGCTGGACGCCGCACGCACGCCGCCGGCCGTGGGCGACCTCATCTGCGCCCCGCGCGAGGGCACGGCGCAGCGCGTGACCCGCTTCGAGCAGCTGGCCGGCGACGCCGGCGCTGGCGGCTGGCACTGCGACCTGGTGGTGGAAGTCGGCCCCGCCGCGTTGGGCGCCATAGGCGGCAACGTGCGCAACACCGTCGCCTGGAGCCGCGTGCCGCTGTCCGCCGACGGGCTGCTGCTGCCCTCGCCGCAGCGGCCCTGGCTGGTCGTGTTGCGCAACCACCTGCCCTGAAGCCCCGGCCGCGGCGGCCTGCCTCCCAGCCTCGTCCCTGCGGATTTGTACCGGCGCGCCGTGGCGGCGCGGGGGGGATGCGCGCCTTTGAAGCTCAAGACGGGCAGGCCTGCTCCGATAACGCAACCACGTTGAACCAGGGAGATTTTTGATGAAGGCTCAGGCACACACCGTCCACTTGATGTACGCGCGCCATTCCTTGCGCGCGACGGCGCTGGCCTGCGCCGCGGCCGCCGCCCTGGTGGCCTCCGGTTGCGGCGGCGACGGTGGCGACACGCCCACGCCCACGCCCACGCCCACGCCCGCGCCCGCGCCCACTTCACGCACGCTCAGCGGCGCGGTGGCGGTGGGCGCACCCATGTCCGACGGCCGGCTGCGCGTGCTCGATGCGGACGGCAACGTGGTGGCGTCCGACGTCACCGTGGCCGAGGACGGCAGCTACCCCGCCGTCACACTCACCGGCAACGGCCCCTGGCGGCTGGAGGC
The DNA here is from genome assembly GCF_034427735.1 of Azohydromonas lata. Taxonomy (NCBI): domain Bacteria; kingdom Pseudomonadati; phylum Pseudomonadota; class Betaproteobacteria; order Burkholderiales; family Sphaerotilaceae; genus Azohydromonas; species Azohydromonas lata. The sequence continues at coordinate 1,642 of NZ_JAXOJX010000115.1, read as the reverse complement.
CTGCGGCCACGCCGGGGTCGAGTACCGCTGCCTCTACGCCGTGGCCGCCGCGCCCGGCACGGCGCAGGTCACGCCGCTGACCAGCGCCGCCGTGCTGCTGGCCGGGCAGGCCCGCCCCGAGGCGCTGATGAACGGCGCCGCCGCCACACTCACCGGCGCCAGCCTGGCCCAGGCCCAAGCCCAGTTGCACACCAGCTTGGGCGCCCTGCTCACGGCCAACGGCCTGTCCACGGACTTCGACTTCACCGCTGGGGCGCTGGCCGCCGGCTCGCGCAGCGGCTACGACGGGTTGCTGGACGCCTTGGGCGTCAACTTGGGCCAGGACGGCCGGCCTTTCGTCCAGTTCACGCAGCGCTTGGGCGGCGGCAACCTGTTCCTGGACGCGGACGGCACCCGCATAGGCGCGCTTTCCGCCGATGCCACGGCCGCCAGCCTGGACCTGCCGGGCCTGCAGGCCATGGTGTCCCGCTTCAGCGCCGCCCTGGCCGGCGCCGCCGCCTGCGCGCAGCCCGCCACGGGGCTGCGCTCGATAGTGGCCGACACGGCGACGCTCAGGATGGAGGGAAACGCCGCCAGCGGCGGCGACGACGTGGCCGCGGCCCTGTGCGCCATGTTCGGCCACGGCGACAGCGGCCACGCCGTCTGGGGCGCCACGCTGCAAAGCCCCGCGCTGCAGGACTGCGATCTCTCCGGTGCCGCGCCGGTGTGCGGCATCAGCATGGTGCTGCGCGACACGCAGGGACAGTTGCACGACGTGGGCGATGGCATGGCCGTGACGCGCCAGGGCGGCGCCTGGCGGCTGATGGGCAGCCGCTGGCCGATGGAGCTGCACGCCAGCGCCGAGGCGCAGCGCACCGTGCGCATAGACGGCACCACGCCGGCCGTGCAGTTCGACCGCGCCCTGTCCTTCGAGATCGAGGCCGTGCCCGGCCTGGCCTGCGCCAAGGTCGAGCAGCCCACCAATTTCGGCGGACCGGTGACGGTGGCCTATTACAAGCGCCACCCCGGCGCCACGCAGCAGCGCAGCCTGTCGCTGTGGACCACCGGCGGCATGAGCGCCACCGTCAGCCTCGACCCCGCCACCGGCACCACGCGCCAGGCGGACGACGCCTGGGTGCTGCTGCCCGCGGACACGGCGGGCGACGCGACCATCCGCAACTTCTTCCACGGCGGGCGCAACGTGACGATCTCGCTCTACGCCGACGAGGCCTGCACCACCCCCTTCAGCATGGGCGGGCGCAGCAGCTTCCGGCTGCCGGTGGTGGGCGTGCCGCCCATCTGGTCGTCCATGGAGACGCAGCCCTGGGCCGAGCTGGATGCGGCCGGCAAGGCCGCGCTGCGCGCGCTGAGCCTGGCCGGCAACGGCAGCGGCAGCATCAGCGCCGCCTGGACGTTCCCCAACGGCCCGCAGGGCATGAGCCAGATCTTCGCCTGCAGCCGTCGCGCCACCTGCGGCCAAGGCGGTGACGGCCGCCTGGGCGAGGCCGACCTGGACGTGCGCGCCCGCTCCGCCACGCTGGCGCTGCGCAATCAGGGCGCGGCCATCGCGGCCGACAGCTCCAAGCTGCTGGGTGTGTTCGGCCGCAACGGCGACGGCGTGAACCTGCAGACCAACTACACCAGTTGCCCCGCCACGCCGGCC
>NZ_JAXOJX010000114.1:0-15425 GCF_034427735.1 Azohydromonas lata | reverse complement strand
GCGCTGGCGCAGGGCCTGGCGGCCGTGGCGCTGGCCATTCCGGTGGTGCCGGCCGTGCTGACGCCGGAGCGCACCAAGGTCTCGGTGCACTACCTGATGGCCGAGCCCGCGCCCTACGAGGGCCGTACCGCCGCCTCCACCCTGGCCCTGCGCGAGAAGGCGACGACCATCGCGCCCGTGAAGCGCCGCTACTCCACGCAGCAGCCGCGGCACGTGTCGGCGACGCTGTAAGCAGCGAGCGGGAGCCGGCGGCCGACTGGGGGAGGCCGGGCTCCCGCCTTCTTCCCCGGACAGCCGCCCCTTCATCGTTCGCTCCCGTGCCCGTCAGCCCGCCAAGACATGAGGACCATCGTTCAGATTTCTGAACCATGCGGCCTGCAAAAGTCGCGTGCCGCAACCTCGGCGCGAGGCGCGGGCGGCTGGGCCTTCAGCCGGCGCGCAGCGCCTTCAGCACCCCATCCGCCGCCGCCACACCGCTGGCGAAGCAGGCGGTGAGCAGGTAGCCGCCGGTGGGGGCTTCCCAGTCCAGCATTTCGCCTGCGCACCACACGCCGGGCAGTGCGCGCAGGCCGAAAGTGACGTCGTCCAGCGCTTCGAAGCGCACGCCCCCGGCGCTGCTGATGGCTTCCGCGATGGGCCGGGGGCGGACGAGCCTCAGCGGCAGCGCCTTGATGGCCGCGGCCAGCGCCGCGGTGCCGGCCCCCGTGTCGAACGCCGACTTGGGCAGCAGCTCGTGCAGCAGCGCCGCCTTGGCGCCGTCCAGGTGCAGCCTCGTCTTCAAATGCGTGGACAGCGAGCGCGCCCCGCGCGGGCGCGCCAGTTCCGTCGCCACGAAGTCGGCGCTGCGGTCCGGCAGCAGATCCAGCGTGGGCACGGCCTGGCCGTGCTCGTTGATCGCCTCGCGCAGCAGCGAGGAGGCGGCATAAACCAGGCTGCCCTCCACGCCCGCCTCCGTCAGGACGAACTCGCCGCGCTGCTCGAAGCGCTGCCCGCCGTGCTCGAAACGCAGCGCCACCGTCTTGAGCGGCGCACCGGCAAAGCGGCTGCGCAGGAAATCGCTCCAGCCTTCCTGCGTGGCGCCGTCCTCGGTGGCGCGTGCGACGTCGAAGCCGCAGTTGGCCGGCTGCAGCGGCGCGACGTCCACGCCGCGCCCGGTAAGCAGCGGCACCCAGGCGCCGGTGGAGCCCAGCCGCGGCCAGCTCGCGCCGCCCAGGGCCAGCACCACGGCGCGGGCACGCACGGTGGTGCCGCCTTGCGGCGTTTCGAAGCGCAGCGCGGGCGGCGGCGCATCCGGGGCGGCGGCGGCGTCAAAACCCACCCAGCGGTGGCGCATGTGAAACGCGACGCCCAGGCCGCGCAGCCGGTGCAGCCAGGCGCGCAGCAGCGGCGCGGCCTTCATGTCGGTCGGGAAGACACGGCCGGAGCTGCCGACGAAGGTGTCTATGCCCAGCTCCGCGGCCCAGCGGCGCAGCGCGTCGGCGTCGAAGCGGCGCAGCAGCGGCTCGACGTGCGGCTGGCGCTGGCCGTAGCGGCTGCTGAAGCGGTCGAACGGTTCGGAATGCGTGAGGTTCATGCCGCCCTTGCCGGCAAGCAGGAACTTGCGGCCCACGGAAGGCATGGCGTCGAAGACCTCGACGGGCAGCCCGGCCTGGGCCAGGCGCTCGGCCGCCATCAGGCCGGCAGGACCGGCGCCGACGACGGCGACCGGGAAAGCGGGAGTACTCATGAGGCGGCGCAGTGTGCCATGGGGGTTCACGGCGGCGCCGCGGGCGCGGGTGACGCAGCGGCGGGTTGCGGGAGGAATGCCGGTGGGCCGGCCCTTCACGGCATTGCCCGCTCCAGCAGCAGCCCCACGTCGCACCCGGGCGGCAACTGCCCAAACACGTCCGAGGCGGCATCGATGCGTGCCGCGCAGAAGGCGGCGAACACGCCCTCAGGCGCCAGGCGCCGCAGCAGCGCGGCCTGCAGCAGCAGCGCGACGTCTCGCGCCAGGCGGCGGGCCTGGGATTCGTCGCAGCGTTGCAGGCGGTCCGGCAGCGTGGCCGCCAGCGCCTCAGCGCCGCTGTGCGCGCCGCGCAGCGCGTACAGCTCGCGCGCCAGCGCCTCGGCCACGCCGACCGAGCGCAGCGCGCGCAGCAGGTCCAGCGCCATGACGTTGCCCGCGCCCTCCCAGATGGAGTTCAGCGGCATCTCGCGGTACAGGCGCGCCATGGGGCCGTGGTCGTCGTCCTCCACATAGCCGTTGCCCCCCAGGCACTCCATGGCCTCCTGGCCGAAGTGGCTGCCGCGCTTGCACACCCAGAACTTGGCGATCGGCGTGAGCAGCCGGCGCAGCTGCGCCTCGTGCTCGCCACCGCGGCCGTGGCTGCCGGCGTCCACGGCGGCGGCCAGGCGCATCACGAGGGCGGTGGCGCCCTCCACCTCCAGCGCCAAGTCGGCCAGCACGTTGCGCATGAGGGGCTGGTCGATCAAGCGCTTGCCGAAGGCGCTGCGCTGCGCGCAGTGGTGCAGCGCCAGGGCCAGGGCATGGCGCATCAGCCCGGCCGTGCCCAGGGCGCAGTCCAGCCGGGTGAGCGTGCCCATCTCCAGGATTTGGGCGATGCCGCGCCCTTCGTCTCCCACCAGCCAGCCGCAAGCGCCGTCGAACTCCACCTCGGCGCTGGCGTTGGCGTGGTTGCCCAGCTTGTCTTTCAGACGCTGTATCTGCAGGGCGTTGCGGCTGCCGTCCGGCAGCAACCGGGGGACGAAAAAGCAGGTGGGCCCGGCGGTGGTCTGCGCCAGCATCAGGTGCGCGTCGCTCATGGGCGCCGAGAAGAACCATTTGTGGCCGGTGAGGCGGTAGCACCGGCCCCAGGGCGTTTCCTGGTCGAAGGCGGCGCGGCTGGTGTTGGCGCGCAGGTCGGAGCCGCCCTGCTTTTCCGTCATGCCCATGCCCATGGTCAGCCCGGCCTTTTGCGGGCCGGGCAGCGGGCGCGGGTCGTAGGCCGGGGCCGAAAGTCCCGGGCCCCAGTCGGCATAGACAGCGGCGTTGGCGCGCAGCGCGGGCGTGGCGGCGTAGCTCATGGAGGTGGGGCACATCACGCCGGCCTCCACGCCGTTGAAGAGCAGGAAGCCGGCGGCACGCGCCACGTGGGCGCCGGGCGGGCGCGCCCAGGGCGCGGCCTGCAGGCCGTGCGCGGCGGCGCGGGCCATGAGGGCGTGGTAGGCCGCGTGAAACTCCACCTCGTCCACGCGGCGGCCGTTGCGGTCGAAGGGCCGGTGGCGCGGCGGGTGGCGATTGGCCAGGCGGGCCTGCTGCTGGACTTCCGCGCTGCCCAACTCGCAGCCCAAGACGTGCAGCGGGGCGGTGTCCAGCTCCGGCGCCAGGGCGCTCAAGCAGTCACGCAGCGGGCGGTGGCCGGCGAAGAGGTCCACGCCGGCAAGCTCGGTGCTCTGGTTGAAGACCTCGTGGGTGGCTGTCGGGTACGGCATGGCGGCTCCCTGAGCCGGCCGGCCGGGGGGCCGGCCGAGGGGGCCATGCTAGTCAGGGCATCGAAACAGGGCTGTATCTACGCCCACCGGTACCGTGACGCGCATGCACCCGACCCGCAGACCAGATGCCATGCCGGCACCGGCGCATACCGGCTGGGCAGTTCTACACCGGCTGATTCACAGCATGAAGTTGTCCGCGGACAGCGTGTGCGTTCCTATCAACTTGATCCCAATGTCGGCAACGCCGTCGCCATTAACGTCTCCATAAACAAAAGTATTGCCACCGCTGTTGGCATAGCGCAATTGGCCAGCAGTTTTGGTAAATGCATTCAATCCTATAAACAAGAACGCACTGTTATTATCAGTATCAAATGGATTGGCATCGATTGCGTTCAAATCAATCTTGTCGATGGCAAAACTATCAACGGATTTGAAATTCTTCAGGGTATCCATGGTTTGGAGAGAGGAATCCGAGACATCGAGGAAAACGAAGAAGTTGGAGAGAAGATCTATGCCGGCATCCAAAGTATCCGCTCCACCGCCACCGACCAAGTAGTCCCCTTGCGTGGCGCCGCCCGTGATTTGATCGGCATACCGGGAGCCCACCACGGCATTGATATGACTTAACCTGTCGTTGCCCGCTCCACCGGACGCAGTACCCGCGTTCAGATCCACCACCACGGCCGCAGCTGCACTGCTGTAGTCGGCATAGTTGGCGTAGTTGAAATTGAACACACGGACGGCATTGCCGCCGTCGAGTACATCGTTGCCGGCACCGCCGATCAAAGTATCGGAATCGCCACCACCGGTCAGGGTATCGTTGCCTCCACCACCCTCCAGCCGGAAACTGGAGGAGTAATGACTCACGCCAGTATTGCCTGCCCAGGTCATGACGTCGTTGCCTGATCCGCCGATAATGGTTTCTATACCGCTTAAGGTATCAGTCCCCTCGGTTGCCGTGACGGCAACGCCGGTGTTGAGGTTGATGGTTACGGCACCCGTCAAATGGGCATAGCTGACGGTATCCGAACTGCTGTTGCCGCCGATGGGATCTTCACCGGCAAGAAAATCGTTGCCCGCCCCTCCTATCAGGGTATCTTTACCAAAACCGCCAATAAGCGTGTCATTTCCGGCGCCACCGTCAAGAATGTTATCGAACCGGTCACCACGCACGTTATCCGCGAAAGATGAACCGATGAAATTTTCGAAATTCAACGTCAAATCACCATCAAGGGCGCCGCTGCCTATGTTGTTAATTTCTCCGACAACGCCGCCCACATGATTAGCATAGCTGAGCCAATCTGAGCCTGCCCCGCCGTCCAAAGTATCGGCTTCACGGCCGGAACCCCCATTGATGGTGTCGCTGCCATCGCTGCCATCAAGGGTTTCGCTGATTCCACCGCCTGTGATGCTGCAGGAGACGCCGCCCGAAACTATCACATACTCCACTCCGGAGAAACTGAGGACGGCAGAACCGCTAGCCTGCGTGAAATGTACCTCGTCGATGCCGCCAGCCGAGCCTTCGACCACCACGTCGCGGACTGAATCAAGATAGTAAATATCGTTGCCCGCACCACCGATCAAGCTGTCGTCGCCAGTACCGCCATTGAGCGTATCGTTGCCCGTATTGCCGGCAAGGGTATCGTTGCCTGCCGCACCGAAAATTGAATCGTTGCCGGCCCCGCCGATGACGGAATCGGCATATTTTCCCAGCAGCAGGGTTTCGACGCCGCTAATCGTATCCGCGTTCACGCCCGTGGTGCCCACTGCCAAGCGACCGTTGATCAGCGACCCGGAAATGGCAGATGTCGCGTCGGAATAATCAGCCACGTCAATGCCTGCACCGCCTTGAAGAACATTTTTCCCCGTGCCGCCGATGAGCGTATCATTTCCAGCGCCGCCATCAAGGGTATCGTTGCCGGCACCGCCTGAAAATCTATTGTTATTTCCAATGGCATCAAAAATATTGTCGTTGAAGGCAGAACCCAGGACGCCTTCCATGCTAGCCACACCGAAATAGTCTGTACCTTGGCTGCCATTGGCACAAATGGCCGTTCCGATACTTTTACCGTCTAGATAATAATACTTGTCAATACTGACGGTCATGCCAGCCGTCGCGATGGAGTAATCCAGCGTGTCGAATCCGTCTCCGCCGTAGATCGTGTCATCGCCGCCGTTGCCACGGAAGGTTTCGTCGGCGGAACTGCCATAGAGGTGGTCAGCGAAGGCACTTCCCCATACGGCTTCGAAGCTGGAGAGGCGGTCCGTCTTGCCGTTGAACTGGGCCGTACCGCTGGTCTGGTCCAGGTAAACGTTGACGGCACTGGCGGCATTGACATAGCTGACCGTGTCGAACCCGAGGCCACCCATCAGCGTATCGTTGCCGCCCACACCTTCGATGATGTTGTTGCCGACATTGCCTTCCACCCGGTTGACATTCGCGTTGCCCGTGGCATTGATATTGACGGAGCCCAGCAGCGTCAAATTCTCCACATATTGCAATGGGGTACTATTGAGAGAGTAAGTGATGCTGGATTCAACCGAGTCCGTACCCTGGCCCGCCAGTTCGCGTATGACGGTGTTGTTGTTTTCCACGCGGTATACGTCATTGCCGATGCCGCCGGCCAAGGTGTTAGTGCCGGCGCCGCTCTCCAGCGTATCGTTGCCGGCGCCACCGTCCAGGCTATCGTTGGAAACCAGCGTACCCGCACTGGTCTGCTGACTGGTAGAGATGGGAGAGGCCGACCCATTGAGAACCAGCCTTATTTCAATATCGTCGCTACTCGTCGCGCTCAGCCCGGTGATGGTAGTGGAGTATCTGAGCCCAAATGGCGTGTTCATCAACTGCGAAGGCAAAATGGTTCCAGCCAGAATTCCATTCTTGCATACATCCATGTGATGTATATCACTCACGTTGACTCGTGACGCCAGCATGGCTGCAGTCATTTCGACCAAAGAGCTTGCATTGGAAGAGGAAGTATCTGATAAGCCATTATCAATAGAATCCAGATCATAATAATTACTTGCCCCTGCAAACCCTATTGTTCTTATCGTGGCGTTGTTTCCCTCAGCATTTCGCAATATGTCCGCGACTTCAGAATATTTAAAATAATCATCCGGCTCACCATCCGAAATAAATATCACATGATTATCTCCACGCGGCGCGGCATTGAAAAAATCAATAGCCTTGCCTAAACCGGATGAATAAACGGTACCGCCTTGAGCCTGGAGCGCGCTCCCCGCCTCCAGGATATCAGACATTCCATTGCCATTTGTGTCGCTGGTGGGTGTACCAGCGGCGGCAATGCTGGCCGTCGAGCTGAACGGAATGAGACCTATGCGTACCTGCTCGCTGAGCCCAGCGGCTTTCAAGCTATTGATGAAGGCATTGAACGATGCGATAAAAATATCGATCCTTTCGTTGGCCAACCCATTACCGTTCAAGTCGCCGACACCAGCGCCATCCACCTGCCAACCCATGCTGGCCGACGTATCAATCACAATAGCCAGATTGATTGGACCGAAACCCCGCGTGGAGTTGGAGATAAAACCCGCAACGGTGATGAAATTATTCTGCGGCGTTTCCGGCAACGTCATGGAAAGCGCTATGGGGAGATCGGATCGGCTTGGCGAAATACCGCTGGCACTGGTGGTGACGGCACTGGTGCCGGCGTCACCGGCCAAATAATCGTTGCCATTGCCCCCTATCAACGTGTCATGGCCATTGCCGCCTCGCAACGTATCGTTGCCGTCCAGTCCGCTCAGGCTGTCGTTGCCACGGCCACCGATCATGATGTTATTCAGGCTGTTGCCGGCGCCGGTGGCATTGGAATTTCCAGTGATCCAAATATTCTCGATTTCCGCACCCAGTACATAGGCAGATAAACTGGTTCGCACAGTGTCAATACCGCCGTTGGCCAGTTCCACGACCCGGTCCTGACTGCTGTCTATAATATAATTGTCGTTGCCGGTACCACCTTGCATTGAATCATTGCCGGCGCCGCCGTCCAGCGTGTCGTTGCCGGCACCGCCAAACAAGGCATCATTCCCGGCCAAACCTTCCAGCCGGTCATTGCCGGCGCCGCCGTAGAGTTTGTCGCCACCCGTGCTGCCGCTGACCGAGTCCGCGCCGTTGCCGGCCACGGCATTGAAATCGCCGTCTGCCATGGCATCCATGAAACTGCCATAGGACATGGAAATTCCGGTCACGGAAAATTCAGTCACCGGCGTGGCGCCTACGGTGGAATACGTCAGGCTCGTGATGGTGCCGGCGGTGGGCAGCGTACCCGCCACCGTGAAACTGCCGCCCAGCACGATACGCGCGCCACCCAGATTCATCGTCAGCGCAGTGGCCGTGGCGGAAATGCTCGCGCCCGTCCAGTCGCCAAAATAAAACTGTCGCGAGATGTCGAACGCCCGCGAATAACTGATCTTTGCCATTTTCTGCCACTCCCTGAATTGATTTCTGCGCTCCTCCGCATCGCGGAAAGGCGCCGACACGCGTTATCGGGAGATGGTAACTTCTTGTTATGAAGGCGCTTTGACTTCAATCGGGGTCCGGTCCACGCAGCTTTTTGATCTCGCGCCCGGCAGGCAACTGGCGCAGGTATTTGAAGGTGGCGGTGGCATGGGCGCAGCGGCGGCCCTGAGCGTCGAAGACGCTGCCTTCGCAAAAGGCCATGGTCGCCGTGCGGTGCAGCACCTGGGCGGCGGCGCGCAGCCGGCCCTGGCCGGCCCGCATGAAGCTGGTCTTCATTTCAATCGTCACCACGCCGGGAACGCCCTGGGCTTCGCGCGGGTCGGTGCCCGGCGCCACGCCGTGGCTGCGCGCGGCATGGGCCATGGCCACGTCCAGCATGGTCATGACCACGCCGCCATGGGCCACGGCGAAGGAGTTCAGGTGCGCGTGCGCCAGGTCGAGCTGGATTTCGGCCTGGCCGGCGCCGAAGGCGTGCAGCTCCAGGCCCAGCTCCTCCACGAAGGGGATGTGGATGGGGAACGGGAGCGGCGCGGCCGGCGGCGGCGCGAAAGGGTCGGTGTGGGTGTCGGTTTGGGGGTCGTCCATGGGCCGGCATTGGACATCAGCCCGCCGCCGGCCCGCGCAGGCATCAGGCCTTGCGGATCAGCCAGTCCTTGTACTTGCCGCGCAGCGTGAGCTTGCTGAGCTTGCCGGTGGCGGTGTGGGGCAGCTCGTCCACGAACACCACGTCGTCCGGCGTCTGCCAGTGGGCGACGCGGCCCTTGTAGAAGCTCAGCAGCTCCTCGCGGCTGACGCCGGCGCCGGCCTTGAGCACCACCAGCAGCAGCGGGCGCTCGTCCCACACGGGGTGGGTGGCGGCAATGACGGCCGCCTCCTTCACCGCCGGGTGGGCCATGGCGATGCCCTCCAGCTCTATGGAACTGATCCACTCGCCGCCGCTCTTGACCACGTCCTTGCTGCGGTCGGTGATCTGCATGAAGCCGTCGGCGTCCATGGTGGCGACGTCGCCCGTGGGAAACCACGCGCCCTCGCCCATCACGTCGATCAGCGGCGAGGCCTCCTCGTTCCAGTAGTGCTCGATCACCCAGGGTCCGCGCGCCACCAGGTGGCCGGCGTGCTCGCCGTCCCAGGGCAGCACCTCGTGGGCGTCGTTGACCACCTCGATGTCCACGCCGTAGATGGGCTTGCCCTGCTTTTCCAGCAGGCGGTGGCGCTCGGCCGGCGAGAGCGCGGCGTGCTTGGGCTGCAGCCGGGCCAGCGTGCCCAGCGGCGACATCTCCGTCATGCCCCAGGCGTGTATGACGTGCACGCCGTACTCCTCCAGCATGCGCATGAGCGCCGGCGCGCAGGCCGAGCCGCCGATGACGGTGCGGCGGAAGGTGGAGAACTCCAGCCTCTGGCCGCGCACGTGCTCCATCAGGCCCAGCCACAGCGTGGGCACGCCGGCGCTGAAGGTGACCTTCTCGCTTTCGAACAGCTCGTAGAGCGAGGCGCCGTCCAGCCCGCAGCCGGGCAACACGAGCTTGCAGCCCACCAGCGCCGCCAGGTAGGGCAGCCCCCAGGCGTTGACATGGAACATCGGCACCGCCGGCAGCGCCACGTCGCTCGCGCTGCAGGCCATGGCGTCGGGCAACGCCGCCGCGTAGGCGTGCAGCACGGTGGAGCGGTGGCTGTACAGCGCGCCCTTGGGGTTGCCGGTGGTACCGGAGCTGTAGCAAAGGCTGGAGGCGCACTGCTCGTCGAACACGGGCCACTCGTAGCGGCCGTCCTCGGCGGCGAGCAGCTCCTCGTAGCACAGCAGGCCCGGCACGCCGGACTGCGCGGGCATGTGGGCGCGGTCGCTCATCAATATGAAGTGGCGCACGCCGGGCAGTTGCGGCGCGAGCTGCTCGACCAGGGGCAGCAGGTTGAGGTCGAAGCACAGCACGGTGTCGCCCGCGTCGTTGGCGATCCAGGCGATCTGCTGCGGGAACAGGCGCGGGTTGATGGTGTGGCACACCAGCTGCGAGCCGGAGGTGGCGTAGTAGATCTCCAGGTGCCGGTCGGTGTTCCAGGCCAGCGTCGCGACGCGGTCGCCAGCCGCGCAGCCCAGGCGCTGCAGCGCCTGCGCCAAGCGGCGCGAGCGGCGCGCGACCTCGGCCCAGGAGCTGCGGTGCATGTAGCCCTCAACGCGGCGGCTGACGATCTCGGTATCGCCCGCGTGGCGCGCGGCGTGCGTGAGCAGCGACGAGATCAGCAGCGGCATTTGCATCATGCGGCCGTACAGGGGGGTGGCCATGGCTTGTCTCCTCTTTGTGGCGCTTGGCGGCGCTGGGTGGAACCGGCTGTGAGCGCGGGTTTTGGAGCATCTTCCCGGCCCGTATCCCACCGCGTCAGGCGGTTAACCCCTGATGCCGGGTCTTGCGATGCCCCCTCACTACACTGGGGAGAAACGCCTTGATCTGGCGCAAAAATGCGCCCCGCCCTGGGGCCGTGCGGCCGCCTGGGAGACCTCCCCGCCGCGACCGCGCGCCGGGGGTGCGGGCAAATGAAAGTATCCTGCGCGCCGAGGCGGCTGCCTTCCGCTCCGGGGGCAGTTACCGAGGAGACATTTCCGTATGAAGCACAACCCGCACCCGCACGACGATCCGCGCTACCCCGTGCAGCACAGCGACGCCGAATGGCGCGACAAGCTGGACCCGATGCAATACCAGGTGGCCCGCCACGCCGCCACCGAGCGCGCCTTCACCGGCAAGTACTGGGACCACTTCGAGGACGGCATCTACCGCTGCGTGGGCTGCGGCGCGCCGCTGTTTGACGCCCGCACCAAGTTCGACGCCGGCTGCGGCTGGCCCAGCTACTTCGAGCCGCTGGAAGGCGAGATCGTCGAGCGCGTGGAGGACCGCAGCCACGGCATGGTGCGCGTGGAGGTGCGCTGCCGGCGCTGCGGCACGCACCTGGGCCACGTCTTCCCCGACGGCCCGGCGCCCACGGGCGAGCGCTTTTGCATCAACTCCGCGGCCATCGATTTCGAGCCGCGCAAGGACGGTGTCCAAGAATGAAGCTGCTGCTGGACTTCCTGCCCATCCTGCTGTTCTTCGGCACCTTCAAATACGCCGGCTCGCACTCGCAGCAGGCGGCGGACTTCGCCACCGAGCACTTCGGCTTCCTGGTCTCCGGCGGCGTGGTCGGCCCCACGGAGGCGCCGGTGCTGCTGGCCACGGTGGTGGTGATCCTGGCCACGCTGGCGCAGGTAGCGTGGATCGTGGCGCGCGGGCGCAAGGTGGACATGATGCTGTGGGTGAGCCTGGCGCTGGTGGTGGTGCTGGGCGGCGCCACCATCTGGTTCCACAGCGAGACCTTCATCAAGTGGAAGCCCAGCGTGCTGTACTGGGTGATGGGCATGAGCCTGTGGCTGTCGCAACTGCTGTTCCGCAAGAACCTGTTGCGGCTGTTGCTTGGCGAACAACTGCAGTTGCCAGATGCCGTGTGGCAGCGGCTGAACGGCGCGTGGGTGGGCTTCTTCGGAGTGATGGGGCTGCTCAACCTGTGGGTGGCCTACAGTTTCTCGACCGACGCCTGGGTCAACTTCAAGCTCTTCGGCGGCATTGGGCTGATGCTGCTGTTCACGCTGGCCCAGGGCCTTTACCTCAGCCGCTACCTGCCGGACGAGTCCACGCCCAAGGACAAGAATCCGCGCCCCGGAGCCCAGTGACATGCCCGTGACCGCCCAGGACATCCAAGCCGCGCTGCAGCAATCGCTGTCCCCGCAACGGTTGGACGTGATAGACGACAGCCACCTGCACGCCGGCCATGCCGGCGCGGGCGAAGGCAGCCATTACACGGTGCGCATCACCAGCGAACGCTTCACCGGGCTGCGCCCCGTGGCGCGACATCGCCTTGTGTATGATGCCCTCGCCTCGCTCATCCCCGCGGGCATCCATGCGCTGGCCATACAGGCGCGCAGCCCCGGCGAAGCGGACTGACTCCGACAGACCGACACCAGAAAACTCTCCCTTGCGGCAGGCCTGAGACAAGGTCGCCCGCCTCCTGAAAGGTATTCCCCCCATGAAGCTCAAGTCTTCCGCGCTGCGCGCGGCGCTGCTGTCGGCGTCGCTGGTCCTGCTCAGCCCGCTGGCCGCGCAGGCTCAGAACGTGGCCATCGTCAACGGCAAGGCAGTGCCCAAGGCCCGTGTGGAAACGCTGATGCAGCAGGCCCAGCGCAGCGGCCAGCAGGTGACGCCGGACCTGGAGCAGAAGGTCAAGGAAGAGGTTGTCCTGCGCGAAATCTTCATGCAGGAAGCCGAAAAGCGCGGCATCAACGCCACGCCGGCGTACAAGAACCAGATGGAGCTGGCCCGCCAGACGGTGCTGATCCGCGAGCTGTTCGCCGACTTCCAGAAGAAGAACCCCGTCACCGACGCCGAAGCCAAGGCCGAGTACGACAAGTTCAAGGCCCAGTCCAGCGGCACCGAGTACCACGCTCGCCACATCCTGGTCGAGAAGGAAGAGGACGCCAAGGCGGCTATCGCCCAGCTCAAGGCCGGCGCCAAGTTCGAGGACCTGGCCAAGAAGCTGTCCAAGGACCCGGGCTCGGCCGAGAACGGCGGCGACCTGGACTTCGCCAAGCCTGATGCGTACGTGCCCGAGTTCGGCCAGGCCATGGCCGCGCTGAAGAAGGGCGAGATCACCGAAACGCCGGTGAAGACGCAGTTCGGCTATCACGTCATCAAGCTGGAAGACACCCGCGAAGCCGCCTTCCCCGCCTTCGACGAAGTCAAGCCGCAGATCCAGCAGCGCATCGCCCAGATGAAGCTGCAAAGCTACCAGGAAGAGCTGCGCAACAAGGCCAAGACGGACTTCAAGTTCTCGCAGTAAAGCTGCGCGGGCAACGAAGTGAGAAAAGCGCCCTGCGGGGCGCTTTTTTGTTGGGTGGCGCGGGCGTCAGCTCACGAGGCGCCCCGCCTGGATCTCCAACTGCCGCTGGCAGCGCGAGGCCACTTGCGCGTCGTGCGTGACCAGCAGCAACGTGGTGCCCACTTCCTGGTTGAGATCGAACATGAGCTTCATCACCGTCTCGCCGGTGGCGTGGTCCAGGCTGCCGGTGGGCTCGTCGGCCAGCAGCACGGCCGGGCGCAGGACGAAGGCCCGCGCCAGCGCCACGCGCTGCTGCTCGCCGCCGGAGAGCACGCGCGGGTAGTGGCCCAGGCGCTGGGCCAGGCCCACGCGCCCCAGCATGGCCTTGGCCTGCTCGCGCGCGTCGTCGCGGCCCAGCAGCTCCAGCGGCAGCATCACGTTCTCCAGCGCCGTCAGGTTGGACAGCAGCTGGAAGTTCTGGAAGACGAAGCCCAGTTGGCGCGCGCGCACGGCGGCGCGGGCGTCCTCGTCGAGGACGAACAAGTCCTCGCCCGCGAGCTTGACCGTGCCCTGCGTGGGCGTATCCAGGCCCGCGATGATGGACAGCAGCGTGCTCTTGCCCGACCCCGAGGCGCCGACGATGGCGGCCGACTCCCGTGGGGCGAGGCGGAAATCGATGTCATGGAGAATCGTCAGCTCGCCCGTGGCGTCGCTCACGCGCTTGCTCAGGTGCTGAACTTCGATGATCGGTGGGTTCATGAAGATGGATGTGGAAGACAAGCGCACAGGCGGCCGGCGCCGCTGGTTGAAGCACTGTAGCGCCTGGGCCCTGGCGCCCTGGCTCATCGCGCCGCCCTTGCCCGCGGCCGCGGCGCAGGCGGTTGCGAAGGCACCGTCCGTGATCCTGGTCGTGGGCGACAGCCTTTCGGCCGAGTATGGGCTCAAGCGCGGCAGTGGCTGGGTGGCCTTGCTGCAGGAGCGGCTGGAGCGGGAGAAAGTTCCCGCGCGGGTGGTGAACGCCAGCGTGAGCGGCGACACCACCGCGGGCGGACGCACGCGGCTGCCGGCGCTGCTCAAGCAGCATGCGCCCACGCACGTGATCCTGGAGCTGGGCGGCAACGACGCGCTGCGCGGGCAGCCGCTGTCGGCCACGCAGGCCAACCTGGCGGCCATGGCGCGAGCGGCGCGCGAGGCGGGTGCCCGCGTGGTGATCGCTGGCATGCAGTTGCCGCCCAACTACGGGCGGCGCTACGGCGAGGAGTTTTCGCGCATGTACGCCGACGTGGCCAAGGAGAGCGACGCGGCGCTGGTGCCCTTTTTCCTGCACAACGTCGCCGACGCGGCCGACCCCACGGCCCTCTTCCAGGCCGACCGCATACACCCGCGCGAGGATGCGCAGCCGCTGATGCTGGACAACGTGTGGCCGGTGCTGAGGCCGTTGCTGAAGTAACGGGGAATGACGGCGGCGGCGTTGGCACAGCGCTGTCCGTCGCGGGAACGACGACGGGGTGAGCCGGCACGCCCACCTTCACCTGTCCCTGGGCCCTCCAGCTTCCGGCCCGCCGCGCCGCTCGCCGCGTTCGCTGTGGTTGCCCGGCCCGCCGATTGGGCGGCCACTGCCGCCTTGCCCCATTGGCGCCGGAGCGCCCTGCATGGCGGGCGGCGCCACCTGCACGGGCGCAGCACGCGGCTGCACGGCCTGCGGCATGGGGGCTTCCTGGCGGGCTTGGGGCATCTGGTGCGCTTGCGGCGCTTGAGGAGCCTGCGGCATCTGCGGCGCTTGCGGCATCTGCGGACGCTCCGGTGCCGGCGCCGGACGGGGCATCACCGGCTGCGCAGGCGCTTGCGGGCTGGGTGGCTGCATGGGCGCCGCAGGTTGCGGGGCGCGTGGTGCCTCGACCGGGCTGCGGGCGCCAAAGCCGTGCCGGTTGTCATCGAAGCCGGATTGGCCGCGCGGCGGCCCTTCCGGCGGCACGCGGTTGCCGGGGATGGTGGGCATGGCCGGGCGCGGGTTGTCGAAGCGCGGCACGTCGCCCTGGCCGCGCTGCTGGGGCGGGATCTGGTCGCGGCCCACGCGTGGAGGCGCGCCGGGCGCGGAGTCGCCACCGCCCTGGTAGCCGTCGGAGCGGCGCAGCGGCGGGGTGCGGTCGCCGTCGTCGTCGCGGCCACCCGGGCCGGCGCCCTGGCCGGGCCCACGCGGCGGCGGCGGGATGACGCCGGGGTGCTGCCCGCCCAATCCGCCCTGCAGGCCAGGCGAACGTCCATCCTGGCCCGGGAAATTCACCTGCCCCGGCGGCTGCGCGGCGCCAGGCGGCACGGGCGGCTGCGGCGCGCCCGGACGGGTGGACACCGTGCCCGGCGCCTGCGGCGGCGCGGCGCCCGGCTGCGTGGTCACGGTGACGGGCGGCGGCACGGGGCGCTGGCCGTCCGGCCGTCCGGCCGCTTGGCCCGGCTGGCCCGGCTGGCCCGGCTGGCCCAACTGGCCTTGCCCCGGCTGCCCCGGTTGGCCCTGGCCGGGCTGTCTTGGCCGGTCCGGGCGGCCGGGCTGGTCCGGCTCCTGCGGCCCGTGGGCGCCCGGCTGGCCCAACAAACCTTGGGGCGGACGGCTCTGCCCCGCCCCGTTGCCCTGCTGCGGGCC
>NZ_JAXOJX010000113.1:0-18430 GCF_034427735.1 Azohydromonas lata | reverse complement strand
GCCGTGCAGCCGCCGGCCTATGGCCAGGGCCTGCTCCACCTGCTCCGCCTCCACCGTGTCGCCGTCGGTCAGCAGCGCGGCGCGCTCCAGCACGTTGCGCAGCTCGCGCACGTTGCCTGGGAAATCGTGCGCGGCCAGCCGCGCCAGCGCCGCGCGCGAAAGTTTCAATTGCCGCGGCGTCACGCGCTCCAGCAGCGACTTGGCCAGCAGCGGGATGTCCTCGCGCCGCTCGCGCAGCGCGGGCAGCCGTATCGGGAAGGTGCTGAGCCGGTAGTACAGGTCTTCGCGGAAACGGCCGTCGGCCACCATGGCGTCCAGGTCGCGGTGCGTGGCCGAGACCACGCGCACGTCGGCCCGCCGCAGCTCGGTGCTGCCCACGCGGCGGTAGGTACCGTTCTCCAGCAGCCGCAGCAGCTTCACCTGCATGAGCAGCGGGATGTCGCCGACTTCGTCCAGGAACAAGGTGCCGCCGCTGGCCGCTTCCACCAGGCCCGGCTTGCTGGCGTGCGCGCCGGTGAAGGCGCCGCGCTCGTGGCCGAACAGCTCGCTCTCGAACAGCGTCTCCGGCAGGCTGGCGCAGTCCACCACCACCAGCGGTTTGTTCGCGCGCAGGCTCACCTCGTGCACGGCGCGGGCCACGAGCTCCTTGCCGGTGCCGGATTCGCCCAGCAGCAGCACGCTGGCCTGCGAGGGGCCCACGCGCGCCACCAGAGCCAGCATCTCCTGGAAGGCTGCCGCGCGGCCGATCATCCCCTGCGCCGCCGGACGCCCCTGGGCGATGCGCAGCGGCTCCATCTTCTCCACGTAGAAGGCCGCCTCGCCGCTGGCGTCCAGCACGGGCGTCAGCTCGATGTTCACGTAGGCCTCGCCCTTGGGCGTGTGGTGCAGGTGCAGCACGCGCTCGCGCTGCCCGCTCTGGCGCGAGCGCGCGAGCGGGCAGCTCTCGCCGGCCTCGTCGCAGGGGCGGTCGAAATGGTGCGACACGTCGTAGCAGGTGCGGCCCACCACCGAGGCGCCCCCGGCGCTGAACTGCTGCCGGTAGGCCGCGTTGGCCGCCACGATGCGGTACTTGCGGTCGAAGACGATGTGCGGGTCGGCCAGTCCTTCGAGGTAGGACACGAGCTCCGGCAGGACGCTGGACATGGCGGGGTTCCCAGTCGGCCGGAAGAAAGAGGGTGCCCGCGCGCCTCGGCCAGGCCGCGCGCGGGCGGCGGCGAGTCTACTGCCGCATTTGGCAGGTCCGGCAGCGGGAGGCGGCGAGCGGTGCCGCCGCGTTCTTACTCCGTGCCTTGCACGTCTTTCACGCGCGGCCCGCCAGGCGCCGTGCCGCTGCCGTTGCTGTCAGTCGCCGGCTTGGCGGCTTTGTTGCAGCGCGAGCTTGCGCACCAGGCGGCAGGTGCCGTCCAGGTCGGCCGTGGTCAGCGACCAGGCCGGCACGCTCTTGGCGAGGCCGACCACGGCGTCCATGCCGTGGCGCGCGTGCGCCAGCGCGTTGAGCGTGGTGACGTAGAGGTGAGCGCCGGCCTCGGCCGCGTGCAGCGGGCGCAGCTCGGGCTCGCGCAGCAGCGGGTCGTGGCGGATGAAGAGCATGCCCCCCAGCGGGCAGGGCGAGGGCACCACCGCCGCGGGCAGCGCCGCCACGGGGATGTGCATCGTGCGGCCCAGCTCCAGCACCTGGCCCTCAGGCCAGGCCGGTGCGTTGGGCGGGCGGCGCTTGAGGCACAGGGCGTGCGGGTAGGCGTGGACGGCCAGCGCCTCCAGGTCCACGGGGCTGAGCTCGTCGCTGAGGTAGTTGAAGCCGTGGTGCAGCAGGCCCCAGGCGGTGGTGGACTTGCCCGCGCCGGAGTCGCCGGCCAGCAGCCAGGCCCGGCCCTGGAACTCCAGCGCCGCGGCATGCAGGTGCAGCAGCGTGGGCCGGCGCAACTGCAGCGCGATGATCAGGTCCTTCTCCAGGTGGTAGAGCAGATCGCAGAGGTCCGGCGCGGTCACGGCGGGGTGGCCGCGGCGCAGCAGCATCCAGCCGTCGCCCTGGGGGTGGCGGCAGGCACGGTAGTCCAGGTCGGCCTCGGCCTGCGCGTCGGCCGCGGGCAGGGCGGCGAAGTTGGCGCGCAGCACCCGCGCGGGGGCGGCGTCGTCACAGGCGATGCGCACGGTCTGGCCCAGGACCTGGAAGGCCCAAGCGGCGGCGTCGTCAGGGCCCCAGGCGGGTTGGCCCGGGTCGGCGCCGTTGGCGGGGAGGGCGGGTTGGGCGGGTTCTGCGGGCATGGGGCGGCAACTCACGGACAAGTTCTCCAGGGCGGCCGAGGCCTGCGGTGTGGCATGAAGAACGCCAGCGTTGGGCGGGAGCCGCAAGGCCGGCGTGGGGGGCTGCCGGGCAGGGGGGCTGGCCTCGGCGGGGGTCAGGGCTTCTTGCCGTTCCCGTAGCCGTATCCGTTGCCGTTGCCGTTGTTGCCGGGATTGCTCCCGTCATTCCCGTTGTTCCCGTTGTTGCCCGGGTTGGGGTTGCCGTTGTTGCCGTTGTTGCCGGGCTTGACGGAGCCGGCCTTGGCGAATTGCGGCGCGGCGGCCAGCGTCAGTATGGCGGGGGCCACGTAGGCGCCGCGCTTGACGAATTGGCGGCGGGACGGGTCGTTGACTGGCATTCAGCACTCCTTTCCTGGATGGTGGAAAACGCTGCGTTCATCTCCGGTCAGCAGGTTCAGCGACGCCAGGCGCTGCAGCACGTCGTGGACGTCGGCAAGCGCCCGGGATTCGTCGATGGCGAAGTCCTGGGCCAGCGCGGCGGCGATGTCCGGGGCGGTGCAACCCTCGCGCTGCAGGCGCCAGACGATGCTGGCCGTCTCGTTGAGCTGGTGGATGTGGTTGGACACCGTGTCGAGGATCAGGACCTCGCTGTCCACGTCGCGAACGATCATCCCCGTGCTCGGGGCGTAGGCATGGCTCATTGATCTCCCTCCGGAAGTGGCCCGCGGGCCTTGTGTATGGTCCGCGGTGCCCTGCTCGAATGAACAAGCGAGCAGGGATCATTGATTCACAGGCCCTGCAATGCCGCGAAAAAACTCCCCCAGGTTTGAAGGTTTGGCGCTACGGGACGTTGCGAAAGCAAGCAGATGCTGATATGTGAACTGTTGACGCACATTGTTACGGACAGGCCCTTGGCCGCGGCCGAAGCAGCCGCCGAGGGCAGCGAGGCCGCGGCGCAGCAGGACAGACAGATCCGCTGGGTGCTGGACGGCGGGCTGGGCCCGCTGCTGCACCACGCCACGCGCGCCGCGCCGAAAGCCATTCCCGCGCGCTGGCGCCATGAGCTGCTGGCCGCCGAGCTGACCGCGCGCGTGCGCCGCGCGGCGCTGGACGTCGTGGGCGCCGAGCTGCTGGACGCCTGCACCGCGCTGGGCGTGGAGCTCACGCTGCTCAAGGGCGTCTCGGTCAGCGTGCAGTTCTATGCCGAGCCGCACCTGCGCCCCATGGCGGACATGGACGTGCTGTTCCCCGCCGCGCTGCACGAGACGGTTACGCGCGCACTCACAGGCGAAACGGGCGCCTTCGAGCGCATCGAATTCGAGCGCACGCCCGGCCCGCACCACGACGAGCCGCTGCGCCACCGCGCGCACGGCGCCGTCGTGGAGCTGCACAAGGGGCTTTACGCCGACGGCTCGCCCCTGGGCGCGGGCAGCGTGTTCTCGGCCGAGGCCGTGCTGCAGCGCGCCGAGCCGGCCTTGTGGCTGGGACGGCGCGTGCGGCGGTTGCCTGCGGAGCTGCAACTGGCCTACATCGCCGCCTCGTGGTTCAACGACATGACGGTGCTCAAGGTGCAGCCCAGCTTCCTGCCCTCGCTGTGCGACGCGCTGCTGCTCATGCGCCACTGCGGCGCCGGCCTGGACTGGCGGCGGCTGCAGGGCTGGCTGGACAACGCCATGGCGCGCGGCTGCCTCTACGCGCTGCTGGCCTACCTGCCGCGCTTTGGCGTGCCGAGCGTGCCCGCGGACTTCATGCGGTGGCTGGCGCAGGTGCAGGACGTGGTGGGCCCGCTGCAACTGCGCCTCATCCACCGCATGCTGGACCACCACCTCCTCGGCGCACGGCCCTGGACCTACCCCTTCCCGCCGCCCATGCCCGGCCGCTACAGCCCGCACTACCAGTGGCGCAAGCGGCTGCTGGACCAGCCCTGAACGCAGACGGCCGCGCCCAACGCCCGGATACAGCCCCGCCGCATGCCTTCGGGTTTTCCCGTGCAGTCATTTTTCGTTTGATCCCTAAGATTCACCCAACTGGCCTGACCACTCGACCACCGGACCTGGTGAGCGGGCAGGCGCCAGGGGTTCGTGCCGCGGGCCCAAGCCTCATCGACCTGACATGCCGCTTCAAACCGTCTCCACCCAGCGCCTGTACCGCCAGATCGCCGACCAGCTCGCGGAGCTGATCCGCAGCGGCGAATTCCAGCCCGGCGACCGCCTGCCGTCCGAGCGCGACCTGGCGCAGCAGCTGGGCGTGAGCCGCGCCTCGGTGCGGGAGGCGCTCATCGCGCTGGAGATCGACGGGCTCATAGACATCCGCGTGGGCAGCGGCGTGTACGTCACCGCGCCGCGGGCCGTGGCGGCCAACTCGGTGCTGGTGGCCGAGCCGGGGCCCTTCGAGGTGCTGGCCGCGCGCGGCCTGGTGGAGGCCGAGGCCGCGGCGCTGGCCGCGCTCAACGCCACGGCTGAGGACCACGCCCGCATCCGCGAAACGCTGGCGCTCATGCGCGCGGAATTCGACGCCAGCGCCAGCGCGCTGGACGGCGACGCGCTCTTTCACGTGCGCATCGCCGAGGCCTCGGCCAACGGCGCGCTGGCGCACCTGGTCAAGACGCTGTGGGACTTCCGCCAGAGCGCGATGTTCCGCAAGCTGGACCAGCACTTCGACGTGCCCGCGCGCCATGCCGCCGCGATAGACGAGCACCTGGCCGTCATCGAGGCCATAGAGCGCCGCGATGCCGACGCTGCCCGCGCCGCCATGCTGCGCCACATCGACAACGTGAAATCCGCCCTGGAGCGCAACCTGGAGTTGCCGCCCGCGGCCGGTGCCGCCGATGGCGCCGCCGTGTACAGCTGACGCCTCATCCCACCTTCGCATCCACTCCCAGTCTCAACCCCCACGTCCGTTTTCCCCTGCCGTGCCGCAGGCTGCGCACCTGCCGGCCGGGCCGCCGCATTGCCGCACCCTCCCAACGATCAACCCACCCCCAACCGCCATGACGTCCACCGCCTCCACTTCCTCTCCCTTGGTTCTGCAAGCCGCGCAGGTGCTGCCTGACGACGGCTGTGCCGGCACGCTGGTGGGCCGCGCCTGGGTGCCCGGCGCCGTGGCCGGCCCCTCGGTGGTGGTGCTGCGCGAGGACGGCGTGTACGACCTGAGCGACCGCTTCCCCACCATGAGCACCCTGCTCGAAGCCACGCTGCCCGCGGTGCAGGTGCGGCAGGCGCAGGGCCGGCGCATCGGCAGCCTCGATGAACTGCTGGCCAACGCCGTGGCCGACACGCGCGACCAAAGTAAACCTTACCTGCTGGCGCCTTGCGACCTGCAGGTCATCAAGGCCGCGGGCGTGACCTTCGCCACCAGCCTGATCGAGCGCGTCATCGAGGAGCAGGCGCGCGGCGACGCCGCGCAGGCCCAGGCGCTGCGCGGGCAGGTGCTGTCGCTGGTCGGTGAAAACCTGGCCGACATCCGCCCCGGCTCCGAGCGCGCCATGGCGCTCAAGGCGTTGCTGCAGCAGCGCGGGCTGTGGTCGCAGTACCTGGAGGTGGGCATCGGCCCGGACGCCGAGGTGTTCACGAAAGCACCCGTGCTGTCCTCCGTGGGCACCGGCGAGGACATCGGCATCCGCGCCGAGTCGGCCTGGAACAACCCGGAGCCCGAGGTCGTGCTGGCGGTGAACAGCCGCGGCGAGATCGTGGGCGCGTCGCTGGGCAACGACGTCAATCTGCGCGACATCGAAGGCCGCAGCGCGCTGCTGCTGGGCAAGGCCAAGGACAACAACGCCTCCTGCGCCATCGGCCCCTTCATCCGCCTCTTCGACGACGGCTTCACGCTCGACGACGTGCGCCGCGAGGACGTGCACCTGCTCGTCCGCGGCACGGACGGCTTCGAGCTGCGCGGCATCAACTCCATGCGCCAGATCAGCCGCGACCCGCAGGACCTCGTGGACCAAACGATGCACGCGCACCAGTACCCGGACGGCTTCATGCTCTTCCTGGGCACCCTCTTCGCGCCCATCGAAGACCGCCACCAGCCCGGCGGCGGCTTTACCCATGACCTGGGCGACGTGGTCACCATCCGCAGCGCCCGCCTGGGCGGCCTGCACAACCGCGTGACGCACAGCGAGACAGCGCCGCCCTGGCGTTTCGGCCTGCGCGCCTTCATCGGCAACCTCGCCGCGCGCGGCCTCCTGAGCAACGGGCTGTGACGGCCACGCGCTGACCCCGCGCCGGCAAGCGCCGGCGCCTCCTTCCAAACGACGGTTTCCTTCGGCAGCCCGCGCCAGCGGGCGTGCCGCGGGCGAAGCCGTGCCTGCAACCACCCCCGGAGACAACACCATGAACACCCTTCGCAAGGCCCTGCTGGCCGCCCTGGTGGGCGCCGCGCTGCTGCCCATGGCCAACGCCCAAGCGGCCGACATCAAGGAACGCACGCTGAAATTCGCCTCGGCCCAGGCGGCGGACCACCCGTTCAGCCTGGGCGGCCAGAGGTTCGCCGAGCTGGTCACGGCCAAGAGCGGCGGCAAGATGAAAGCCAAGCTCTTCACCGGCGGCACCCTGGGGGGTGATGCGCAGGTCATCTCCTCGCTGCAGGGCGGCACGGTGGACGTCACCTTCGTGAGCCCCGGGCTGCTGTCCACCATGGACAAGGACTTCGGCATCTTCTACGTGCCCATGGCCTTCAACGACGCCCGCGAGGCCGACCAGCTGGTGGACGGCCCCTTCGGCCGCAAGCTGCTGGACAAGCTGCCGGCGAAAGGCCTGGTGGGCCTGGCCTATTGGGAAAACGGCTTTCGCTCCATCACCAACAGCAAGCGGCCCATCCACAAATGGGAAGACCTGCAGGGGCTGAAGATGCGCTCCATCCAGATCCCCATCTTCCTGGACATCTACAAGGCCGTGGACGCCAACCCCGTGCCGCTGGCCTTCACCGAGCTGTACGCCGCGCTGGAGAGCAAGGCCGTGGACGGGCAGGACAACCCGCTGCCCACGATAGAGACCGGCCGCTTCTACGAGGTGCAGAAGTACCTGTCGCTCACCCGCATCGTCTACGACCCGCTGGTGGTGCTGTTCAGCAAGAAGACCTGGGACAAGCTCGGCGCCGACGAGCAGAAGCTGCTGGCCGAGGCCGCCCGGGAAGCCACCGCCTACCAGCGCCAGGTCAACCGCGAGGCCGAGGCCAGCATGGTCAAGAGCGTCACGGCCAAGGGCATGGTGGTCAACGAGCTCAGCGCCGCCGAGCGCGACCGCCTGCGCGACAAGCTCAAGCCCGTGGGCGACGCCTTCGTCAAGGGGCTGGACCCGGCCGTGGTGGCCGAGTTCAACGCCGAGCTGGCCAAGGCGCGCGGCGCGAGCAAAACGGCGGCCAAGTGAAGACGGGGAGCAGCAAGGTGTCCGCAACGCTTTCCCCGGTGGCCGCCGCGCCGCGCGTGCTGCGGCTGCACGCCGATGACGACGTGGTGGTCGCGCTGGACCAACTCCTGCCCGGCGCCGTGCTGGCGGGCGAGGGCGTGACGGTGTCCGCCCTCGTGCCCCCGGGCCACAAGGTGGCGGTGCGCACCGTGGCCGCCGGCGCGCCGGTGCGCCGCTATGGGCAGATCATCGGCTTCGCCAGCCGCGACATCGCGCCGGGGCAGCACGTGCACGTGCACAACCTGGCCATGGGCGATTTCGCCCGCGACTACGCTTTTGCCCGCGACGCGCGCGCCACGCCGCCCGCGGCGCAGCCCGCCACCTTCCAGGGCATCGTGCGCGAGGACGGGCGCATTGCCACGCGCAACTACATCGGCATCCTCACCTCGGTGAACTGCTCGGCCACGGTGGCGCGCGCCATCGCCGACCATTTCCGCCGCGACATCCACCCCGAGGCCCTGGCCGCCTTTCCCAACGTGGACGGCGTGGTGGCGCTCACCCACGGCAGCGGCTGCGCCATAGACGCCGAGGGCGAGGGTTTGCAGGTGCTGCAGCGCACGCTGGGCGGCTACGCGGCGCATCCGAACTTCGCGGGCGTGCTGGTGGTGGGCCTGGGTTGCGAGACCAACCAGATTCCGCGCCTGATGGCGGCGCAGGGGCTGGAGCCCGGCGAGCGGCTGCGCACCTTCAACGTCCAGGAATCCGGCGGCACGGCCGCCGCCGTGGCCCGCGGCATCGAGCACGTGAAGGCCATGCTGCCGCGCGCCAACGACGTGACGCGCCAGCCGGTGCCCGCCGGCGCGCTGGTGGTGGGGCTGCAGTGCGGCGGCTCCGACGGCTATTCCGGCATCACCGCCAACCCGGTGCTGGGCGCGGCGGTGGACCTGCTGGTGGCGCAGGGCGGCACGGCCATCCTGTCGGAGACGCCGGAGATCTACGGCGCCGAGCACCTGCTCACGCGCCGCGCGCGCTGCGCCGCGGTGGGCGAGCGCCTGGTGCAGCGCATCCGCTGGTGGGAGGAGCACTGCGCGCGTGGCGGCGCGCGCATGGACAACAACCCCTCGGCCGGCAACAAGGCCGGCGGCCTGACCACGGTGCTCGAAAAATCATTGGGCGGCATCGCCAAGGGCGGCTCGACCAACCTCAACGAGGTCTACGAGTACGCCATGCCGGTGCGCGCGCGCGGGCTGGTGTTCATGGACACGCCGGGCTACGACCCCGTGTCCGCCACGGGCCAGGTGGCCGGCGGCGCCAACCTGATCTGCTTCACCACCGGGCGCGGCTCGGCCTACGGCTGCGCGCCCGCGCCCTCGCTCAAGCTGGCCACCAACACGGCGCTGTGGCAGCGCCAGCGCGACGACATGGACCTCAATTGCGGCGAGGTGCTGGACGGGCGCAAGACCATCGCGGAGCAGGGCGCCGAGCTTTTCGCGCAGATGCTGCGCACCGCCGGCGGCGAGCGCACCCGCAGCGAGGTGCACGGCTACGGGCAGAACGAGTTCGTGCCCTGGCAGCTCAGCGTGGTGACCTGAGCACGGCGCCCAGGCGGCGCCGACCGCGGGCATGGGATGCTTGAGCCCATCGCTTCATTGCGCTGCCGACGCCTTCCATGCTCTCCATCACCCTGGGCCCCTTGGCCTTGCCCGTCGCCCCGCTGATGCTGCTGGCGGCGCTGGCGCTGGCCGTGTTCGCGGCGCGCCGCCTGGCGGGCGCGGGCCAGGCCGCGCAGGCCGAGCGTGCCTTGTTGGGCGCGGCCGTGGCCGCCTTGCTGGCGGCGCGGCTGGGCCATGTGCTGCCGCACTGGCAGCCCTACCTGGCGCAGCCCTGGGCGGTGTTCGACATCCGTGATGGCGGCTGGGACGACGCCATAGGCGTGGCCGTGGCCGCGCTCTGGCTGGCCGCGCGCAGCCGCGCCCTGCCGGCACTGCGCCGCCCGCTGCTGTGGAGCGCGCTGGCCGGCGTGGGCGTGTGGACGGTGCTGGGCGTGGCCGTGCTGGCCGCGGGCGGGCGGGCGCTGCCCGTGCCGGCGCCGGACGTGGCGCTCACCGCGCTGGCCGGTGGCGGGCAGCAGCCGCTGGCCGAGGTGCTGGGCGGGCGCCCGGCCGTGGTCAACCTGTGGGCGAGCTGGTGCCCGCCCTGCCGCGCCGAGATGCCGGTGCTGGAGGCGGCGCGCCGCCGCGACGGCGCGGACGTGCGCTTCCTGCTCGTCAACCAGGGCGAGGCGGCCGCCGTGGTGCGCGCCTACCTCAAGCGCGAAGGCATGGCCGAGGAGGGCGTCTGGCTGGACGCCACGCGCGCGCTGGGCCACGCCAGCGGCTCCAGCGGGCTGCCGCTCACGCTCTTCTTCGACGCGCAGGGCCGGCGCGTGCACGCCCACTTGGGCGCGCTCAACGCCGCCGCGCTGCAGGTGCAGGTGCAGCGGTTGCGCCAGGCGCGCTGAGCCCGGCCGCGGCCCGCGCTCAGCGCTTGTCCAGCGGGCAGGTGTTGACGCCCAGGAGGGAATAGGCCGGGCACACGCGCACCAGGCCCGTGAGCAGCGGGACGATGCCGATGTAGCCCCAGGCGCCCACGGTGCCCGTGGCGGCCAGGGTGATGAGCACGAGGCCCGCGAGGATGCGCAGCACGCGGTCCGTGCCGCCGACGTTGGTTTTCATAGTCCAGCTCCTGGTTCCTGGTGAAGGCTGCATGCGCCGTGGGCGCCGCGGCGGCGTCCATGGAGGCGCGGCGCGTGCAACGCCAGGGCATCAACTCACTTTCCGTACCAGGCCGGCGGCGGAAGGAAACGCCTTGTGCGACAGGCACTTGGCGTTCAAGCGCCCGCTTGTGCCAAGTGACGTGGCAGCGCCCGCTGCCGGCAGTGGCAGTCGCCGCCTAGGCCACGGCGCTGGAGGGCGCCGCCGGGAGCGTTGGCGGCTGCTGGGGTGGCTGCGCCTCCAGCGGCACCGTCAGGCGCCAGGCCGTGCCCGGGCCGTCGAGGTTTTCCACCGTGGCGTCGATCTGGCGGGACAGCAGCGTCACCAGCCGCATGCCCAGGCCCTTGGACTGCGCGGGGTCCAGGCCCGGCGGCAGCCCCGTGCCGTCGTCGCGCACCTCCAGCACCAGCTGGTGCGGGCCGGGGGGCGTGGACTCGGCCAGGGCGATGCGCAGCTCGCCTTCGCCGGTGCTGCCCCACGCGTACTTCAGCGCGTTGGTGATCAGCTCCGTGACGATGAGCCCCAGTGGCACCGCGGCGTTGACCGGCAGTTGCAGCGGCTGCAGCGCCAGTGCCGTGCGCACGCGGCGCTCGGCGCCGAAGGAGCGCACGAGCTGGTCGGCCAGGGTGCGCAGGTAGTCGGAGAAGTTCAGCGCCGACAGGGTGTTTTGCTGGTAGAGCCGCTGGTGCACCAGCGCCATGGCGCGCACGCGCTGCTCGGTCTCGGTGAAGGCGGCCTGCACGGCCGGGTCCTGCAACTGGCGGCGCTGCAGTTGCAGCAGGCTGGAGACCACCTGCAGGTTGTTCTTCACGCGGTGGTGCACCTCCTGCAGCAGCACCTCCTTCTCGGCCAGGGCGGCCTTGAGGGCGGCCTCGGCCTCGCGGCGCGCGGTCACGTCCATGTTGATGCCGATTTGCCGCAGCAGCGTCCCGTCCAGGCTGAAGCGGGCCTGCGCGTGGTCGGCCAGCCAGACCCAGGCGCCCTGCGGCGTGCGCAGCCGGTACTCCAGCGAGTAGCCCGGCTGCCGGGGGTTGAGGCCGGCCATGCTGGCCTGCAGCGTGTGCCTGTCCTCGGGGTGCACGCGCTGCATGAAGTCCCGGCCGTCGTGCTCGCGCAGCAGGCCCAGCGACGCGTACAGGCTGCCGATGCGCTGCACCCGGCTCGTGCCGCCCTCGACTTCGTAGGCGCCCATGTGCGCGGCCTCCAGGGCCAGGCGCAGCCGCTCCTCGCTCAGGCGCAGCGCCTGCTCGGCGCGCTTGCGCTCGGTGATGTCCATGCAGGTGCCCACGTACACGTCGCGCTCGCTCTCGTCCTGCGCCAGGTACATGTCCATCAGCACCTCGAAGCGGCTGCCGTCGCGCCGCCGCGCGGTGAGCTCGCGCCGGCACGCGCCCCAGGCGTGCAGCTCGCCCACGATGGTGGCGGCCGTCTGCGGGTCGGCGCAGTGCTCGGCCAGCGCCATGCCCGCCACCTCCTCGGCCTTGGCATAGCCGAACTGGTAGGCGTAGGCGTCGTTGACGTAGGTGAAGCGCCCCTGCACGTTGACGATGCACACGCCGTTGAGCGAGTTCTTGATCGCCCCGGCCAGCAACTGCACTTCGGCGGTGCGCCGTGCCACGTGGCGCTCCAGCACCTGCAGTTGCATGCGCACCGCGATGGCCGCCAGCACCGACTGCGCGATGCGCTCCAGCGTCGCGCGCTCGGCCGCGCTCCACTGCCGCGGCTTGTCGTCCACCACGCAGAAGCTGCCCAGCACCAGGCCGTCCGGCGTGGCCAGCGGCACGCCCAGGTAGGCGCCCACGCCCGCCGGCACCGGGCCGTCGTAGCGCGGCGGCGGCGCGCGCTGCGCGTCCTCCACCACCAGTGCCTCGCCCGCGGTGACCACGAACTGGCAGAACGAGGCCTGGACCGGCAGCTCGCGCGTGCCCGCCAGCTCGCCGCCCAGGCCGAAGCTGCTCTTGAAGAACTGGCGCCGGCTGTCCACCAGGCTGATGAGGCACAGCGGCACCTGCAGCGACAGCGCCGCCAGCCGCGTGAAGCGGTCGAACTCCTCCTCCGGCGCCGTGTCCATGAGCTGCGTGCGCCGCAGCGCCTCCAGCCGGTCGGGGTCGTCCAGGCGCTGCGGCGACGGCGAGGCGGGCTGCCGCGCCTCGCCGTCGCCTATGGAGCGCCACAGCGCCTCGTTGAGCTCGGCCAGTTGCCCGGCCTGGCCCTGCAGCCGGGCATGGGCGGCGCCCAACTGGTCCTGGGCCTGTTCCAGCGCCCGCACCGTGGCGCCCAGGCGGCGCAGGCTGCGCTGCTGGCCCCAGCCGGCCCAGGCCACCAGCGCCAGCGACAGCAGGCTGCCCAGCGCCGTGATGGCCACGGCCAGGTCGAAGTTGCGCTGCGCCGCGGTCTCGCGCGAGTGCAGTAGGCGCAGCTCCTCGGCGTCCAGCGCCTCCAGCAGCGCCTTCATCGCCGCCAGCTCCGTCGGCGCGCTGGTGGAGGCGATGTGCTCGCGCGCGGCGCGAAAGCCCCGCTGCTGCGCGTCGCGCAGCACCGCCTCGTCCAGGGCGTTGAGCGTGTGCAGCCGCTGCTCCAGGGCCTGCAGCCGCTGCTGCTGCAGTGCGTTGTCGCCGGTGAGCGCCTGCAGCCGCTGCAGCCGCTCGGCGGCGCTGCGCTGGGCCTGGCGGCCGGGCTCCAGCCAGTCCTCGCGCGCGCTGGCCACGTAGCCGCGCACGGCGCGCGAGATCTCCAGCACGTCGCTGCGCAGCTCCGACAGCTCCAGCCGCACCTGCAGCGTGTGCGCTCGCCAGCGCGCGGCCTCGGTGGCCACGTTCTGGAACCACATCGCCCCCAGCGCCACCAGCAGCAGCAGCACCAGCGCCACGGCAATGGCCGGCGGTATGGGCAAGGCCCCCAGGACCCGTTGTCGAGATGCCGATGCCATGGAAGAAATGGGTGAGCAAAACAGCCGCGACAGCGCGGTCCGGCCCCGCGTCAAGACGCGCGGCCCACCCGATTGTTATCGAAGCGGTAACGTTTTGTTCCGCCCCGCGCCATCTCAGGGCACCAGCACCGCGGCGCCCTGTACACGGCCGCTGCGCAGGTCGTGCAGCGCCTGGTTGGCCTGCTCCAGCGGGTAGACGCTGGTGTGCACCTGCAGCGGCTCGCGGGCGGCCATCTGCAGGAACTCCAGCCCGTCGCGCCGCGTGAGGTTGGCCACCGACATCACCTGGCGCTCCTCCCACAGCAGCCGGTAGGGAAAGGACGGGATGTCGCTCATGTGGATGCCGCCGCACACCACGCGGCCGCCCTTGCGCACGGCCTGCAGCGCGCGCGGCACCAGGTCGCCCACGGGGGCGAAGAGGATGGCCGCGTCCAGCGGCTTGGGTGGCGCCTGCGCCGACGAGCCGGCCCAAGCGGCGCCCAGGCGCCGCGCGAAATCCTGCGCCGCCGTGTCGCCCTCGCGCGTGAAGGCGTAGACCTCGCGGCCCTGGCGCAGCGCCACCTGCGCCACCAGGTGCGCCGCCGCGCCGAAGCCGTACAGGCCCAGCGCGTGCGCGTCGTCACCCGCGGCGCGCAGGCAGCGCCAGCCTATGAGCCCGGCGCACAGCAGCGGCGCCAGGTGCACCGCGTCGGCGCCCTGCGCCTGCAGCGGCAGGCAGAACGCGGCGTCGGCCACCACGTGCGAGGCGAAGCCGCCGTCGCGCGTGTGGCCGGTGAACTGCGGCGTGTCGCACAGGTTCTCCTGCCCGTGCGCACAAGGGCCGCAATGCCCGCAGGCATGGCCCAGCCAGGGCACGCCCACGCGCTCGCCCAAGCGCGGTTCGCTCACGCCTTCGCCCAGGGCCTCGACCACGCCCACGATCTCGTGGCCGGGGACGATGGGCAGCCGCGTGCCGGGCAGCTCGCCATCGACCACGTGCAAGTCGGTGCGGCACACGGCGCAGGCCAGCACCCGCAGCCGCACCTCGCCCGGCCCGGGAACGGGATCGGGGCGCCTGACCAGTTCCAGCGGCAGGCCCGGCTGGTGCAACACCATGGCGCGCATCGGTGACTCCTTGCTGATCGTGCGGCGGATTGTGTGCATTGCGTCACGGGGTGCGCCTTGAGGCGCGTCAAGCCTCGACCGCCCGGTCGACGCCAGGTTGATCTGCATCACTGTGCGCAGCGCCGCGATGGATCAATCTGACCGCTCGGGAATGCGCGGCCAATCCGGCCTCGAAACGGAGCCGCGCCGTCCCGGCCGCCATGCGACGGGGAGGCCGCATGAAACACATGCCCCGGAGGTGTTTTCCATGACTGCACGCAGGCCCGCCCTGACTTGCCTGTCCCTCACCGGTGCCCTGGCCGCGCTGGCCATCGTGGTGAGTACCTGGACCATGCCGGCCCCCGAGGCCGTGGCGCCCGCGCTGCCGTCCACGCCCGCGGGCCTCGCGCAGGCGCCGCTGGACGTGCCTGAGGACGCGCTGCCCGCCCTGGCCCCGCTGACCCGGCCCGCCGCGCCGGCCCAGGGCGCGCCGGCCGACCAGCCGCCTGCCTTTGCCGGGCTGCTGTACGTGCTGGCGCTGCTGGGCACGGGCCTGGCCGCCGCGTACCGGCGCGATGGCGCGTGACGCTGAAGGTCCGGTTGCCGGCGCAACCGGGCTGGCGCCGCCCAACGCGCCACCGGCGGCGCTGCCCGTTTTCCACGCCCGCGGCCTTTGCAAGACCTATGGCGCCGGCGCCGTGGAGGTGCGCGCGCTGCGCGACGTGGACCTCGACATCGCCTGCGGCGAGTTCATCGTCCTGCTGGGCCCGTCGGGCTCGGGCAAGTCCACGCTGCTCAACATCCTGGGCGGGCTGGACGTGGCCAGCGCCGGCGAGCTGCGCTTCGGCACGCTGGACCTCACGCGCGCCGACGAGGCCACGCTGACGGACTACCGGCGCCGCCACGTGGGCTTCGTCTTCCAGTTCTACAACCTCATCCCCAGCCTCACCGTGCGCGAGAACGTGGCCCTGGTCACCGACATCGCCGAGCACCCCATGCCCGTGGACGAGGCCGTGGACCGCGTGGGCCTCACGCCGCGGCGCGACCACTTCCCGGCCCAGCTCTCCGGCGGCGAGCAGCAGCGCGTGGCCATCGCCCGCGCCATCGCCAAGCGGCCGGACGTGCTGCTGTGCGACGAGCCCACGGGCGCGCTGGACGTGCACACGGGCAAGCTCGTCCTGGAAGTCATAGGCGGCGTGCACCGCGACACCGGCACCACCACCCTCGTCATCACGCACAACGCCGCCATCGCCGCCATGGCCGACCGCGTGTTCCACATGGGCGACGGGCGGCTGCAGCGCGTGCAGGCTAACGCGCGCAAGCTGCCGGCCTCGGCGCTGTCCTGGTGAGGCGCGCGCGCGGATACGGACACGGGGCGGCAGCGCCATGAAGGCCCTCGACCTCAAGCTGCTGCGCGACCTGCGCCGCCTGTGGAGCCAGGCCTTGACCATCGCGCTGGTGGTGGCCAGCGGCGTGGGCGGCTTTCTCACCAGCCTGTCGGCGGTGGATTCCCTGGCGCGGGCCCGCGACGCCTATTAAGCCGAGGGCCGCTTCGCCGACGTCTTCGCCGGCTTGAAGCGCGCCCCGGCCGCGCTGGGGGCGGCGTTGGGCGAGCTGCCCGGCGTGGCCGAGGTGCAGACGGGCGTGGAGGCGCTGGTGCGGGTGGAGGTGCCGGGCTCGGACGACCCGGTCATCGGCCAACTCGTCGGCCTGGACCTGCGCGCGCCGCCGCGGCTGAACCGCGTTTCGCTCACTGCCGGGCAGCCGCTGGAGCCGCTGCAGCGGGGCACTGCCGGCGACGGCGCCATCCCCGCGCTGGTCTCCGAGGGTTTCGCCAGCGCCCGGGGGCTGAAGTTCGGCGACACCCTGGGCGCGCTGGTCAACGGGCGGCAGCGGCGCCTGCGCGTCGTGGGCACGGCGGTGTCGCCGGAGCACGTCTTCGCCGGGCTGTGGGGCACGCCGGACCAGCGCGGCTACGGCATCTTCTGGGTGGACCGCGAGGTGCTGGAGGCCGCCTTCGACCTGCGCGGCGCCTTCAACCGCGTGTCGCTGCGCCTGGCCCCCGGCGCGAGCGAGCCGGCGGTGATGGCGGCGCTGCAGCAGCGGCTGGCGGCCTACGGCGGGCGCGACGTCATTCCCCGCGCCGAGCAGGCCTCGCACGCCATGCTGGAAGGTGAAATCAAGTCGCAGCGCGTGGTGGGCACGGTGCTGCCGGCCATCTTCCTGGCCGTGGCCGCCTTCCTGCTCAACGTGGTGGTGTCGCGCCTGGTGGGCACGCAGCGCGAGCAGATCGCCGCCTTGAAAGCCCTGGGCTACGCCAACGCCGCCATCGCGCTGCACTACCTGCAGCTCGTCTTGCTGATCGTCGCGCTTGGGCTGGCGTTGGGCGCGGCGCTGGGCCAGTGGCTGGGGGCGCAGCTCACGGCGCTGTACGCCGAGTTCTACCGCTTCCCGCGCCTGGAGCACCGCCTGGCGCCGGGGCTGCTGGGGCTGGCCGGCGGCGTCACGGCGGCCACGGCCGTGCTGGGCACGTTGGGCGCCATCGCGGCCACGGTGCGGCTGGCGCCGGCCGAGGCCATGCGAGCGCCCGCGCCCGCGCGCTACCGGCCCACGCTGCTGGAGCGGCTGGGCGTGCAGCGGCTGCCCTCGGCGCTGCGCATGGTGCTGCGCAACATGGAGCGGCGCCCGCTGCGCACGCTGCTGTGCGTGGGCGGCATCGCCGCGGCGCTGGCCATCACGGTGCTGGGCAACTTCCTGCGCGACGCCATGGACGAGATCGTCTACACCCAGTTCACGCTGTCGCTGCGCGGCGACGTCACGCTGTGGATGGACGACGTGGTGGACGACGCCGTGCGGCTGGAGCTGGCGCGGCTGCCCGGCGTGCTGGGCGTGGAGTCCACGCGCTTCGTCCCCGTCAACCTTATCCGGGGCGCGCGGCACGAGCGCAGCCTCATTCGCGGCTACGCGCCGCGCCCCGAGCTCTACCGCGTGATGGACGCGCAGGGCCACGCCGTGCCGCTGGAGGAGCGCGGCCTGGTGCTCACCGACCGCCTGGCCGACAAGCTGGGCGTGCGCGCGGGCGACACCGTGGAGGCCGAGGTGCTGGTGGGCCGCCCGCGCCGGCTGCGCCTGGCCGTGGGCGCCACGGTGCGCGAGTCCATGGGCCTGAACGCCTACATGGACCGCCGCCAGCTCAACCGGCTGCTGGGCGACGGCGACGTCGCCACCGGCTTCGTCTTGTCCGTGCAGCGCGGCGGCGAGGCGGCGCTGCTGCGGGCCACCCGGCACATCCCGCGCCTGGCCGGCGCCTTCAGCAAGGCCACGCTGCTGCGCAACATGCAGGAGGTCAGTGCGCGCAACGTGCGCATCATGAGCACGGTGCTCACCGCCTTCGCGGTCGTGATCGCCGTGGGCGTGGTCTACAACAACGCGCGCATCGCGCTGGCCGAGCGCGGCTGGGAGCTGGCCAGCCTGCGCGTGCTGGGCTTCACGAGCGCCGAGGTTTCATGGCTGCTGCTGGGCGAGCTGGCCCTGTGCATTGCCGTGGCGCTGCCGCTGGGCATGCTGCTGGGCTACGGGCTCACGCATGGCGTGGCGCAGGCGCTCAAGAGCGACCAGTTCTTCTTCCCCGTGGTGATTCGCGCGCGCACCTACGCTTGGGCCGCGCTGGTGGTGGTGGCCGCGGGAGCGGCCAGCGCGCTGGTGGTGCGCCGCCGCGTGGACCGGCTGGACCTGGTGGCCGTGCTCAAGACCCGCGACTGAACACAAGGACCCCGACGCCATGAAGCGCAAGACCTGGGCCTTCACCGCCGCCGGCCTGGCCGCGGCGCTGCTGCTGCTGGCCTGGGCCCTGGCCCCGCGGCCCGTGCCGGTGGAGACGGCCACCGCGGTGCAGGGCCCGTTCGAGACCTTCATCGAGGAGGAGGGCCGCACCCGCGTGCGCGACCGCTACGTGGTCAGCGCCCCGCTGGCCGGCGTGCTGCAGCGCATGGCGCTGCGCGAGGGCGACGCGGTGTCGCCCGGCGACGTGCTGGCGCTGCTCACCCCCGTGCTGCCCGCCCTGCAGGACGAGCGCA